>DATBRN010000124.1:0-11411 GCA_036560225.1 Pyrinomonadaceae bacterium
GGCTATAGCTCTGATCCAGGTTTTGCACAAACGGACCACCCGCGCGTCGCTGCAACTCGGCGCGAAACTCGGTGAGAAAAGCCATGTCAGTGAATACCCAACCCGGGTAAAAGTTCGGTGGCGGTGGCGGCGTAAGGCCACGGCCTGGATTTCCTGCTACGAGTCTGACAAATTCAAACTTCGGGAAATTAGTAGGATCGCTAACTTCGGCAATGAGTCTCGGCAGTACCTCTGACTCGAAGTCGAGATCGTTTCTAACCTCGGCAACTGTGCCCCAACTGGGCAGAGTCCCGAACACCACATCATAGGCAAGATATAGCGCGAGTCCGGAATCCCAGATGCGAGGAGAGCCGGCTGCCGGCGCACACATGCATAACGCACCGTCATAGATTCCGCCGAAGTGTTCCATGCTTTCCAGCCCGATGATGGATCCAAGCGAGACGCTCCAAAGAATCGTGTGACTTGGTTGCGCCACCGTTTGTCTAAACAGCAGTACCAGGTTCTTCGTGTCCTTTATTCCTTCCTCAACCGCCCAGCCGTTGTCACGATAGGCGGAGCCGGCAAGTGCGTATCCTCCGGCAAGAAGTGCAGCTTCAAGCGCCGGGCTGGGGGCAACATCAGCGTTTCGGTTGTCTACTTCACCGGGGTGGTCGGCTTTGTCGCGATAACCATGCGCAAAAATCAGCAGCGTGCCGTTCCAAACGGCAGGCACACGGATGCGATAGGGTGCACCAAACAACTCTCCTGACAGATCCAATGGTCCGACCTGCGGTGGCGTTTGTGGGTGACTCTGAACTGCCGGAATAGGAAGAACGGCAGCAAAAAGAAGAAGGCTGATACAAGCGAGCGTAAGCAATCGTCTGGTATTTGTCATTGTGCTCTCCTTTACTGCAGGGCAATGCGCAGTTAACCAGTTACTCGTAGACCAGTGAGAAAATTGGTTTCATAGATCTGCGTAGTTCTATTCGGTTTTCGTTGCTAGTCGCAGCCGCGAGGTGCATGCTGCGGTTGTCGTTGAGTGGATGGAGATTAGCACGAATCTGCAAAGAATTGCGAGATCCGCGATTGGTGGGTGGATAGCCAAGGCGAATCGTTTTTCGTTAGTGTCCCGATTCAACCTTACCTGGGTCACTCAACTACGGAACGGTGAGCGGTGGCGACCGGATGCAACCACTCAACTCTTGTTATTTGCGCACCTCGAACTCTTGTACTGAACCCGAACTTAGTCATTCTGAGGTGGAACCTGCCCACCCACGGGTTTTTCGTCGGTAAGTGATCCATAATCAGGCAAAACTGCTAATAAATGCGGGCTTGGTTCCATCCGGTCGCTACCGCTAGGTTCAGCAGTTGAGTGAACAAGGTAAGATTGGGTGACCAAGGCAAGATTGAGTGCTGCATCCGGTCGCTACCGCTCACGGTTCTGTAGTTGAGTGGCCCAGGCAAGGTTGTGTGTAGCATCCGGTCGCTACCGCTCACGGTTCTGTATTGAGGATTGATGCGCAAAACTGTCGTCAGTTACCTCGAAGATTTTCTTGCACGCGGTAAAGAGACCGCGTTTGCACACAGGCATGGACTCAGAGTCAAGCGCTGGTCGTACCGTCAGATTGCGGAGACGGCAATGCAGTTTGCGAGGGAACTGGAAGCGCGAAGGATCGGAAAAGGTGACCGCGTTTTGCTCTGGGCCAGGAACAGTCCGGAGTGGGTTTCAGCCTTCTTTGGATGTCTTCTTCGCAGAGTGATCATCGTGCCTCTTGATCTCCAGAGCGAGCCTGGTTTCGTCGAACGAGTTCAAGAGCAGGTTGTGGCAAAGCTTGCGCTCTGCGAAGCGACCACTTCTGCCTTCGTCGCCGAAAGTCTGCCGGTGATCGAGCTTGATGAACTTAACTCGCAAATCGCACATCACTCTGCAAAACCTTATCCCTTCACAGACAACGGTTACGACGATACTGTAGAGATCGTCTTCACATCCGGAACCACTGCTGAGCCCAAAGGCGTTCTAATTACGCAACGCAATCTGCTGGCAAATCTGACGCCAATCGAGGAGGAAATTAAGCGGTACCTGAAATGGGAGCGCCTGGTTCATCCGGTTCGATTTCTTAATCTACTACCGCTGAGCCACGTGTTCGGACAATTCATGGGCGTCTTCGTGCCGCAACTTCTGGGTGGCGAGGTCTTTTTTCAGGAGTCACTCAGCCCATTGCAGATCCTTGAAACAGTCAAACGCGAACGGATCTCGGTCGTCATCACCGTACCCCGCATACTGGAGGCGCTGCGAGACAAGATCGAGGGCGATTACGAAGCAAGAGGAAAACTGGACAAACTTCGCCGCGCGCTTGCCACCTCTGCCTCGCGACATTTCTTAGGTCGCTGGTGGACGTTTCGCGCAATTCACAAGATGTTCGGTTGGAAATTTTGGGCGTTCATCTCAGGTGGCGCGACGCTCAATCCTGACACCGAGGAGTTCTGGCAACGGCTGGGATTCGCAGTCATTCAGGGCTATGGCATGACTGAGACTGCGTCGCTCGTTAGCGTCAACCACCCTTTCCGGAAGGGTCGTGGCTCCATCGGCAAAGTATTGCCAGGTCAGGAAGTAAAACTGGCAGCAAGCGGCGAAATACTGGTGCGCGGAGAGAACGTTTCGCCCGGATACTGGAAAGGCGAAGTACAGTCAGGCGCGACAGAAAACGGTTGGTTTCGCACCGGCGACGTTGGGGAGATCGATGAGGAACAGAATCTCTATTTTAAGGGCCGAAAAAGAGAGGTCATTGTTACTTCAGCCGGCGTTAACGTTTATCCGGAGGATCTTGAACTCGTGCTGGGCCGGCAAACCGAAATCAAGGCGGCCGTAGTCATCGAGATCGAGGGCCCTCATGGGCCGGAACCGCTAGCCGTGCTGCTCCTCCGCGACGATCACGCGAACGCGCAACTAATCATCGACCGGGCAAATCAGTCCCTGGCGCTTCATCAGCAAATCCGTCGCTGGTTTGTTTGGCCGAGCGAAGATTTTCCGCGAACCTCGACGCAAAAAGTTCGCAAGCAACTTGTCAGCGAAGTTGTGAAGGCTGAGCTGGCAGGCGCGGCGCGCGAGTCCGGACGCGGCGGTGCCCGCGTCAGCGGCGGCACGAACGATCTTGTTGAGATCATTGCGCGCATCAGCAAGGACGCGCCGGCGACACTTGATCCATCTGCAAAGCTGGGAGCTGATTTGAAGCTCGATTCGCTCGGCCGTGTAGAGTTGTTGAGCGCACTCGAGGATCGCTATCAATTGGAGATCGATGAAGCTGCTTTTACCAATGCCACCACGCTCGCCGAAGTTGAGAAGATGATTCGGGAAGGCAGGCATGAAAAAGCGGCGCCGTATCCCTATCCAAAATGGCAACAGCAGTGGCCATTGAGCTGGTTGCGAGTTGCCATGTTTTACCTGATTGTCCTGCCGGTGACGCGCGTCATGGGTTGGCCCAGAATCAGGGGCAAGAAACATTTAAGAAACGTTCGCGGGCCGTTAGTATTCATCTGTAACCACGTAACTATGGTCGACCACGCGTTGGTTATGTTGGCGCTGCCGCGGAGATTTGGAACCAGAATGGCGATCGCCATGGATGGCGAGCAGCTGCGGGATTGGCTTCATCCACCGCCCGGAACGAGACTGCTCACTCGTTTCTCCTATCTGCTTCAATACGTATCAGTGGTTTTCTTCTTCAACGTTTTTTCGATGCCGCAAAAGAGCGGATTTCGGCAAAGCTTTATCTTTGCTGGTAAAATGATGGACCGCGGATCAAGTGTTCTGGTGTTTCCCGAAGGACTACGCACAAAGGATGGAGCGCTTAATCCTTTCCTCCCCGGCACGGGTCTGTTAATTCAGAGCCTGGGTGCGCCTGTGGTGCCAATGCGAATTGACGGATTGTGGGAACTCAAGAAAGCAGGCAGACATTTTGCCTGGCCGGGTCAGGTCTCTGTGAATATCGGCAAGCCAGTCACTTACTCAGCCCAACAGGATCCGGAAGCCATTACGGCTGATTTGGCAAAACGCGTCAGGGCACTACGTTAGGGCAGTCGGCAGGAGCAGGAGGCAGGAGCAGGAGCAGGAGCAGGAGCAGGAGGCAGGAGCAGACGGCAGGAAGAGACATTTTTCATATACCATTTCACATTTTTCATTTTTCATTAGCAGATTCAAGTTCGAAGTACAAGGCATGAGCCGATGATTTTTGGGCCAATGCAAGCGAAGCGTTCGACACTACTTCTTCTGTTTGTCCTTTTCCCGGTTGGGTTAGCCAATGCTCTGGCGCAATCGGGAGATGTCAAGAACAGCAAGGCTGTTGGCGCTCCGCGGCTCGAGGAGCTGCAAGAGAAGGGATCTGAAGCTCTTCTCAATCTTGACTATGACGAAGCACGGCAAAAGTTCAAAGAGTTAAGCAGGTTATATCCTGACGACCCAACTGGTCCAGAGATGCTCGCCACCACACTCTGGTTGGAGACGTTGAACCAAGCACGTCGGTTGCAGGCGGCTATTTATAGCACCCAATCGTTTTACGCAGGAACAAAAGACAAACCCGATCCGCGGGTGGTTCAAGACTTTCGCGATCTCACACGACAAGCAACTCAACTTGCGAAAGCCAGGATACAGCGCAACTCTCGCGATCCACAGGCGCTCTACCTGCTGGGAGCCACTCAATCTTTGCAAGCTGCGTTCGCAGCGACCGTGGAGCGACGATTCATTGCGGCCTCACGTTCCGGCTCAAGCGGTGTGGAAACGCTGCGCGATGCGCTCAAGCTGGATCCGAGCTTACATGATGCGGAGTTAAGCATTGGGATGTACGACTACATTGTTGGCACATTGCCGTTGCCTGCAAGACTGCTGGCAAGCATTGCCGGAACTCGTGGCTCGAAAAAGCGTGGGATTCAAACGCTCGAGCGAGTCGCGAAGGAGGGCCAGTGGGCGCGCGCACAAGCGAAGATCCTGCTCATTGCCATTTACAAAAAAGAGCGACGTTTTCCGGAGGCCCTAGCCCTGTCGAGAGACCTGCAGGAGAAGTATCCACGCAACTATCTGTTCAGATTGGAAACGGCTGATACTCTCGTTTCGCAAGCGGCGATTGCGCACGAGGCAAACAAGAGTAAAGAGGCAAACGCGATGGAGAGCGAAGCCGTAAGAACTTTCGAGGTGATGTTACGTAACGACCCGGCGGAAGGCGCCGCACCGCGCGCTTTGGACCTGATACACTTTCGCTATGGTGAGTCTCTTCTTCTTATGGGCCAAGCGCAACGCGCCGCCACGGAGTTTCTGGCAGCAACGACCGTGAAAGGTGCTGACGCCGGCACCGTGTCAATGGCGCACCTCCGAGCAGCTCAGGCATTTGACGTTGCGGGCAAGCGAAACGAAGCGTTAGGTCAGTATCGCCTAGTGCTTTCGCGCCCGAATATCTACGATTTGTATGATCAGGCACGGCGCGGACAAAAGCAGCCATATAAAGAACCAACGCGCAATAGTCCGAAGCCGCGCGAATGATCACAACCTGGATGCTTGATCTTATTGTGTGGAACTACGTCCCCCAGGTCCACGTCACGTTATAAGCCTGCGCCAGCTGATCCAAATCCAGCCTCACCGTAGACCAATCCCGCTCAGCTTTGCCGTTCCTAAAACGTTGGCGGTGCATGAATCTTTCTATTCTCGAGGCTCGATCAAGCACTGTCTGAACGTCGCTCGCGACAGATTTGTGATCCTTGAAGCGGCTATAGAGCGTTGCCGTCTCTTTATCAAAGTCCTTCACAAATGAGTTGATATCATCTTCGCGGTTCGTCCCATCCAGGCGGCTGCGATCAAGCGCGGAATCGAGGCTCTTGCGAAACCTGGCTGAATCTCTTTTCAGCCGGTGCATCAACTGTTCCACCTGCTTGTCGCTGATGCGATAAGGAATTTCCTGGGCCTGTGCCAAGACGCCGCTACCCAGGAATACGAGCAACGCGCTAATGACAACTAACATTGATTTCTTCTGCATTTCAATTCCCTCCCAGAACTGCAAACAACCACTTTTCCATGGCGCGCGTGTCGCCAACTCACCTCTACCCCATCAGTTCAAGCTCTTCAATGAATTAATCTGAATTGAAAAAGCCTGTCAGAAAAGCTTCCGGCACTTGAGTAGAGTCATCCGGAAATAAGCCTTAGGCACTTAGAGTGCCGATGTCTTGGCGAACGCTGAAGACAACGATGAACTTTAGTCGATTGCCTAAGTTTGAGCGTTCAGCGGGACTGCCTTGGGCCACCTGGGCCAGTGTTCAGGCCATTTTCATGTTGGGCGTTAAATCTCAGTTGTTTGCGCCATTCTCGTTCTGACGCATTCGGCTGGTGAATTGTCATTGGATTTGGCGTCCGCTTCCGTGACACGAGACGAGTCTAAGTAGTACGAAAGCAAAACAGAATCAAAGAAAAGCGCCTTGCGGGGAAATAGTGATTATATCCGCCTCCAGCGCGCCTACGGACGAAAAACACTTACATGAAGAAGCGCTGCGGCTCAACAACCTTTACGGTTCCGCCCACAAAGCTGGCAAGGGCTTCCGGCTCGTCGTCATAAACATCGAAGACCGTCAAAAGTTTTGTGATCGTCATCAATCCACGGAGGCTCTCTGTCATATGCATTAGTTTGATCGCTCCGCCGCTGTCATTGAGAGTTACGTGGCTTGAAACAAGCTCGCCCAGCCCACTAGAATCGAAGTGCGTAACCCCGGCGAGGTTCAAAAGGATCTGAGTTTTTCCTTCTTCAACAAGGCAGCGAATCGCCTTGTGCAATGCTACAGTGCTACCGCCGATTCTCACCCTGCCCTTTAGATCGAGAACAGTCACATCTTCGATCCGGCGCTCATTGATATAAAGATTAATCACTCAAAATCTCCTGGCTCACCGAGAAGGTTGTGGCCCATTAAGATGCTTCATCGTTCTATTCTCCTTATTGTGGTAGAAGTGAGGACCGACACCAGCCGGCCCTCACGCCAGAAGATCTATCTGCTTCACGCCACCTTGGCAGCAGCGGCTTTGTGGAATGTTGAATTGGCAAACTCGAAGGTCTTTACCGTCGGAATTCCGTCGATCACATTCGAAAGGGTCTTTAATACTTCCGGATATCCCGCGCGGTTGTATGCCTCTGCATCTTCTTTGGTATCCCAGAAGCTGTTGGCGACAGCTTCCGAGCGTTCGGGGGCGATAAAGGTGGTCTCATCGCGGAATCCCTTCTGCTTGCGCAGGATGGCGATAATCTCGTTGTCGGCGATGCGCGTAAGCTCTGTGGCCGAATTGGCCTTGAGCTTCATAGTAACTTGTCGTCCAAACATTTGTTAGCTCCTCTATTGTTAAGCTGTTGACTTCAGGTGATCTGGAAGATTCCAGAGGAGCTGAGAAGGGAGTAAGCAAGACTCTGTTCGCAGCCACCTTATGTAAACTACTGTTATATGTCAAGTGTAGAATATATCTCATGTAGACAATATGTCTCGTATGTGGTAAATATGGTCTGAAGTTGTTGAAAGCGCGCTCCCACCGGCGGGGGAGGTCGATTCAGTTTCGCTTGGGAGCCTTCCTATATGTACGTTGGCGCACGGACGTTCGGCACCTAAGAGTTCTATATTTATTCGGGTATCGTTTTTCGCCACTGACGGAAAAAGGGGTTCGAGATCGAGAGTGTACTGATGGAACAAGAGATTGATGCGAAGCAGATCATTCTGGTAGTGGAGGATGTCCATGAAACCCGCGACGGCATTGAAAGGCTGTTAATGGTGGATGGGTATCGTGTGGCCTTAGCCAGAAATGAACGAGACGGAATAGAGAGCGCCCAGCGACAGCGTCCCGATCTGATTCTCGTGAGTCTGGCGGGGTTACCGCGCGAGGTTATCGCTTCCGCACGCCGTATCCGCGAGAGCGCTGCGATAGGAGAGGATGTGCCGATCGTTGTCTTCTGCGTCGTGGAGATCGCCGAGGGTGATGAAGTTGCGATCGGTAAAAACGTACATATCGCGCGCCCTGACAACTTCAATCAGTTAAGAAGCCTTTTCGCTCGGCTGCTGCTCCGCCGGATTCCAAAAGCCGCCTAACCGGAAAAAATGCAACCTCCATCACGGCTACGGGAAAAAAATCATGACCGTTAGTGGCAAGACCGAGAAATCCTTCCTCTATAGATTTATCGATGCACCGTCAAGGGTCCTCTTAGAGTTGACGAATGCGACCGACAACACCCTCAAGTCGATCGAGATTCTAACAATCTTTCTGAAAGATGAAGAAACTCCGGGCGGCGGTCCTTCGCAAGCTCATATCAGATTCGACGCTGTAAAATCTATGCAACCAAAAGAGAAGGCCGTTCTCTCTCACAGAACCTGGATTAATGGAAGCCCGGTTGATACTGATCACGATCAGCTGGGACGACTCAAAGTCAGGGCAGGCGAAGTCAACCCTTATGTGCTTGATATTTCCTGGGAGGATGCAGAGGGAAAGACCCGTTTTCAACGAATAGCGGTCGGCCACTGATCAAGCAATACGTTATGGTACAGGGAAGATACTGTTGAAAGCAGGGACCTCTTCATCGCGACCGTGCTTTTGAAATTCACTCACCCATGATTTAACCGCGGTGGACCACCTGTTTGGACCGACAGCAAGTTCAACTTTGGCGTGCGGCGCATAGGCCTTGCGATCCTTTTTCTTAATGAGTTTGACTGCAGTCTGTGTGTTCATCTCGTCACCTAGGCAGCTACGCTTTCAGCCTGAAGAACGAATTGGTTGATAGTTCCTACCAGGGCATCAAAATCAGGCTTTATCACGTAAGCATTGGCTCCAGCCTCAATGCCTTTCTTTCTATCATTTTCATAGGCCGCGCCGGAAAAGAAAAGAATTGGCGTCTGCGAGTCAAGGTTGCGCATCCGGCGGCACAATTCAAAGCCGTCCAGATCGGGCAACCAAGCGTCCAGCAAATAAAGGTCGAACCGCTCTGATTGGATCGACGACAAGGCCTGGGCTGCGGTGCCGACGGCTGTGGTTTCAATCCGCCAGAACTTCAATATCATGCTTAACACCTCACGGGAGTCTTCGTCGTCCTCTACGCAGAGAACTCGGACACAGGGATCGATTGCCATTGTTGCCTCCTATTCAGGGAGTGATCTGTCTAAGCAGTCAGCAGCCTAACCAGATTGGACGTAACGATCCGTACGCTAGCACACATATAAAACACTCATTTGTCCTGTGAGCTTAATTACGTAAGTACTACCACTTGTTTAGATTGGAGGATCTCGTCATTCCATCCTCAGTGCCTTACGGTTCGACTTTGTGTGCTGGCGCACAGACCGTCAACGGCTTTGAGCTTAAGACTTAGTGAATCATTCTAAAAAGGAGCAGTGATGAGCCCAAACACGAAACAAGACGTGGATCCGAATTCTGCCGACTTCAAAGAAGGAGTAGATGCTGGCCTGGATTCCACACAGGAGACCAAAAATTGGCAAGCGGGACTTGAGCTGGGCCAGGAACTGAAAGGTGAAGGTGAGAAAAGAGAGCCAGCGTCTGAACCACTTCGTAACCAACGCTCGACCTCTCGTTTTGTGGAAAATATTCTTGGAGGTAATCTCCAGGATGAGAAGGACGAAACGGCAGAATAGCTGATCCTGTTATTGCGGAATTCCAAGCCTGTATCTAACCTATCAACAATCTAACCGCCTCTCCCTGCGTAGTGCTCAAGACACCGATTTCATCTCGCGTCACTGGTCGATCTTTTCATGACTGAGTGTCCCATTATGCTGTCCCTCTTGGGGGAAGGGGTAGGGTGGGGGGAAAAACGAGTGCCGACCTCTACCCCGCCCCCTCTCGGCAGCGGGCCAGAGAGGTTGGCCCGCATTTGTCTACCTCGGAGCGCTCGCCCGAATCGTTAGTTCCCTGCCCTTCGGAAGCTCTAGATCGTCCTTGCCCTGAACATAAACAGGTTGTAGGCGCCGGCTAGCGTGTTTAAGTCTCTACGCAAAGTTGCCCAGTCACTTTGCGCCTGGTTGGTGAGCCGGTTATTGCGCATGTATGCGTCGATCGGTGTCGCCCGCGCGAGCACGCGCTCGACATACTCGTTAACTGGCTGTCTGGCGTCGAACTGATTGCGCAATTCATCTGTCGCGTGCTTGAAGCTTCGAACAGCCCTATTCATGTTGGTTTCGCTACCCGTCTGATCGTAACGACTCTCGCCAAAAGCATCTGTGAGACTTCCTCGAAACGTGTCACCGCCAATGTCGATCTGCTGAATTAGCTGACCGAGTTCACTGTCAGACAGTCGCGCGGGTTGATTTGAGGTGACCGGCGGAAGTGTTTGCCGGTTCCATTGCCAACTGACGCCATAGGCATTTGCCAGCGCGTTCAGATCGGTCTTAACTGTTGTCCAATCGGTCTGGACTTGGGGGTTCAAGCGATGAGTAGTCATGAAACCATTGACGAGCGATGCCCTTTGCAAAATATTCTGAACATCGGCCGCAACCGCGCGCCGACTCGTAAACCGGTCTCTGAATTGGTGAATGGCGTTGTCAAAAGCGGGCTTGAACAAATTGATCTCACTTGGGGGAAGCGCTTCGTCGATGTGCTCCTGAATAAGCGCTCTATTGAGGCTACTGCCGAACCTGCTTGCGTTTTTTTGCAGTCGTTGAAGGATACCGCTGACCTGCCGATCTGTGATGCGGTTAGCTTGTCGCTTCGTCTGCGCACTCACGCCAATCATTGAAAAGGCTAACAGCATAATCACCGGAACGATAAGTTTTGATTTCTTCATTTTCTTCTTTCAGCTCAACGAGCTTGCTACCAAGGTTTCCAGCACACGTCACCAGATTCTAATTGCACCAATTCCTAAATTCTTGTAGACAGGCGCTGTGGACGCGGAGATTACGTCTTTTCCCTTCAGCACTCTTCGAAAACCACAGGCGCTCAAGAGGCAGGTTGCTGGCCCAATCCCCAATGTCGAAGAATAATTTCTAAAGCAGAGCCAGGACCTTATAGCAATCGAGCGAGAAAAGGTCTGTACGCTAGCACACATACCTCGAAGTCGCTGAGTGCCCGCTTCGAGTTGAGGGATTACATTGAGGCGCAAACTGCCATGGTCTTCTTGCATTTACTTTCGCTTCGCTGTAAATCTTTCCCGGGCTATCGCAGAAACCAAATACAGAAGGGATGTTCGCGGACCACTTTGGACCAACCACTCATAGATCAAAGAAGAACTATGCGAATATTAGAGATAGCAATGGGCATAATCCTGTTAGGTGGTGCAGCATGGACCACGGTTAGGACTTAATAAAGGCCGCGGCACGTCGTCATTTCTCATCTTGGCGTTTGCCGTTTTTCTCGTCGCTTTGGGGTTGTTTTTTCTCTTTGGCGCTTTTGGGGGGCTGGTCCGAGAGTTCAGGATCGGCTCAAATTG
>DATBRN010000125.1:0-9330 GCA_036560225.1 Pyrinomonadaceae bacterium
ACGGCCATGACCTGGGCGCTCGACCACGGTCACGATGAGATTGTGCGCGCGCTACTGGAAAAGGCGCCTCAAAACGTCGACGATGTCTTACTGACCGGAGCACGCGAGAAGAAGGTTGGACTTGTGCGGATCGCTTTGGAGAAGAGTGGGGCGACGGCGAGCGCACTGACATCGGCGCTCGTTGCGGCGACCACGGGCGAAAACAAGAACGATGAAATAGCTGAATTGCTCAGAAAGGCCGCTGCGGTACCACCGCCGGAAGTTGATGCCGCCACGATCCAGGGTTAGCGTCTCTTATAAACTCTTTTCCCAGGGTAGCCGCGCACCGCGGCAACCCTGGGCTATGTTACATAACCCGCGTTGCGGTAGGAAATCAGACCTCGAGTGAAAGGAAACTTACAATCTTGAAAATCTTTAAGCGAAGCAGTACCGCTTTCATCATTTGCTTTCTATTCGTAGTTGCGCTCTTAGCCGCTACTGCCACTGCTAAGGTCTCGACTAATTGGCCGCAGTGGCGTGGCCCAGATGGACAGGGCGTTTCAGTGGAGACCGGCCTGCCGATCGAATGGAGCAACACAAAAAACGTGAAGTGGAAAACGCCGCTTGCGGGTCGCGGGCATTCATCTCCCATCGTCTGGGGTAAGAAGATTTTCCTAACTACCGCACTCGACGGCGAAGTGATTCCGGGAAGAACGCCGGGGGTCACTCACAAGCTATCTGACGGCACTGATTTCGTCCATCCAGATGCGGTGGGAGCTAATCTGAAGCACACGTTTAAGGTCATCTGCCTCGATCGTGACACTGGCAAGATTCTGTGGGAACGAGTAGCTTACGAAGGTCCGGTTTATGACAGCCGTCACAAGAAAGCTAGCTTCGCTTCATCAACTCCCGCCACCGACGGCAAATATGTGTTTGCGTTCTTCGGCAGTGAAGGTCTCTACGCTTACGACTACAAAGGCACGCTTCTCTGGAAGCAACAATTCAGCAAACTCGGTACCGCCAGCGTGGGCTACGGAGTGTCGCCAATCCTCTATGAGAATTTGGTAATCCTGCAATGTGACGATAGCGGTTTGAATTCCTTCATAGTCGCTTTCGATAAGAAGACCGGCAAGGAAGCGTGGCGAGTGCCACGAAAGGTTGATGTAACCTGGAACACTCCGGTGCTCGTGCACACGCTGGCGCGCACGGAACTCGTGACCAGCGCCGCCGAGGCGATCATTTCTTACGACCCCTTGACCGGCAAAGAACTCTGGCGTCACAAGGGTCTGGAAAGCAACGCCGTACCTTCGGCCGTGGTATCGAAAGATCTCGTCGTAGTGACGTCAGGATATCCAACCAAGATCGCGCTGGCGCTCAGGGCTGGTGGCAGCGGCGACGTGACCGGCACTTCTCAACTCGTCTGGTCTTACAATAAGGGCACAGCCTACGTGCCTTCACCGATACTCTACGGCGATTACGTTTACCTTATGACCGATCGCGGGCTGTTAACTTGTCTCGATGCTAAGACGGGCAAGGTGGAGTACGAAGGAGCGCGCGTGCCGAAGGCGACGACATTCATGGCTTCTCCGGTTGCTTATGAGGGCAAGATTCTGCTGACGAGTGAGGAGGGCGATACTTACGTCCTGACAGCAGGACCCAAGCATGAGGTTGTCCGTACCAATTCGCTTGGCGAGCCGGTTTATGCTTCGCCTGCTATCGCTGATGGCAAAATCTTTATTCGTGGCCAGGAGAATCTTTATTGCATTAGTGACTAATCTGCTTGGAACAAGGGGAGAGTTTAAAGCGTCTAACTGTTAACAAATCTGGGTCGCAGAGCGTTTTATAATTAGCAGGACTACACTTTAGTCCCCAGATTACGCACATTTCACAGGTTAGACATTCGTCTGGAGCGAGCGCCCAATGGTTGATGTGACGCACTTGGCGTCCGCTTCAGATAGTTTTCTATCTGTGGAATTTGCGTGACCTGCGGATTTAGTTTCGCCGAACCGAATTACAAGGAGATGAATATGTTTGAATCGCAGGAGTCAACCCCATGGTATCGCTCGTTGACGGGTTTGATCGCGGCTGCAGTGCTTTTGCCGCCTCTCGGAATCGTGCTCCTTTGGATACGTCGGGACTCGGCTATTAAGGCGAAGGTCCTTGGCACGCTTGGCATTTTGCTTCTCGCTGTTGGCTACATCTTCACCTACAACGTCCTGCGTAATTCTGGCAGCAACGAGGATCATTATGCGGAGCTTGAGCGACATCGAGCGCAACAGCAGAGCGCTGCTACTAGTGAGGCACCGCAACCGGGCGCTGCCCAGCCTGCGGCCGCAACCACCTCTCCGCAACAGCCCGCTGCTGGACAGCCTGCCGCACCAGGCGCGGCAACTTCCGACCAAACAGCCTTGGCTCACGCTTCCAGAAACTACTGGACAAACTTTCGCGGTCCGAACCGGGACGGTCGTTACGACGAGATGGCTGTGTTGACTCAGTGGCCCTCCTCCGGTTTATCTCCAATTTGGAAACAGCCCGTCGGCGTCGGCTACGCATCGTTTGTAGTGGCGGATGGCCGGGCCTACACCATCGAGCAAAGACGAAGGCAGGAAGTTGTAGCTGCCTACGACGTCTCCAACGGACGCGAGATTTGGAAGCAAGCCTGGAACGCCGAATATACCGACTCAACTGGCGATGGACCACGAGCTACGCCGACCTGGGATGATGGCCGGATCTATGCGCTGGGGGCCACTGGTGAGCTGCGCTGCCTTGATGCGAAGAATGGCAGCGTCATCTGGGGAAAGAACATCCTGAGCGACAACGACGCTTCAAACTTGCAATGGGCGATGGCGGCTTCGCCACTTGTGGTTGATGACAAAGTAATTGTGGTGCCGGGTGGATCTGGCAAATCCGTCGTGGCCTACAACAAACTGACGGGGGCGCCAGTTTGGAAATCACAAAGCGACACGGCCGCTTATGTTTCGCCAATGCTCGTGACGCTCGCCGGCCGCCGGCAGATCGTCGTGGTGACTGCGGTGCGGGTGATGGGGCTCGTTCCCGAAGACGGCTCGTTACTCTGGAGTTACACCTGGGACACAGACATGGGCATCAACGTCTCGCAACCGATCATGGTAGACAACAATCGGTTCTTCATTTCGGCAGGATATGGCAAAGGCGCAGCATTGGTTGAAGTAAGCGGCAGTGGCAAGAGCTTCAACGCGAAGACCGTCTGGGAAAATATTAACATGAAGAACAAGTTCAATAGTTCAGTTCTTCACGATGGTTATGTCTACGGACTGGACGAAGGAATTTTGACCTGCCTCGATGTCAAAACCGGCGAACGAAAGTGGAAGGGTGGGCGCTATGGTTACGGACAGGTGCTGTTGGCGAGCGGCAACTTGATCATCTCAACTGATTCCGGTGAACTGGCACTTGTTAAGGCAACGCCGGAGCAGTACTCAGAGGTCGCGCGCTTTGCCGCTATTGAAGGCAAGACGTGGAATTACCCGGCAATCGCGGGTGGCCGCTTGCTGGTACGCAACGGCAACCAGATGGCTGCATTCAACATTGCAGCACAGTAACCGGAGAAGTGATTAGGCGCGGAATAACCAGATTACAAACGACAAAGAACTTAAGCACGTTATTCGCGGATCCATTTCACCATGTGCGGGAAAGGCTTCACGCCACGTAAGCGTGCGTTCCTTTCGTCGAACGCCATCTCCCATGTCTGCAGCAGCGGGAAACCGATGAAAATCCCGCGACGCGCGCAATCGATGATCATTGCTGAATCGCCGCGTTTATATGCGGTCTCATGAAAAATAGCCTCCGGCTGTATCTCGAGCTCCAGTAGCGCTGCCCAACACCACGAAATCGCGGTCAATTCCTCGCCCCCCATATCGCCTTCAATGAACCCGTAGTCGACAGAGCGGCGCTCAGGCGGCGAGAGTGCAATATGCGCGGCCTCGTGCAGGGCGTCCCCCGGCGCGATTAGTATCGACTCGTCAACGACCAGCGATCCCTGGGAGATGAGACTCCCCGGGAAGAGCGTTGGCACGTCGATGGTGCCGGGTCGCATTTCGATTCCGATTGACTCGAGGAAGGCGGCCATCCGGGACAGGCGCGGATCGCGAAACATAGGGCTTGTCAACATAGCAAAAGGTCAAGACTGCGCCACTCTGTATAGGCCGACGTGAATGAAGAGATCCTCCCAGGCTGGTACATTGCGATAGCATTCAAGGTGCAGAGCATATGACTAATTGGGAATCACGCTTTCGCGGCGCCTGCTGCAAGCGCTTGTCCGCATCTCACATGGGGGAATTGCTTATTGAGAAGAGTCTATCGAGATCACGGCGTGTCAGGCCCAGGGCCCGAAGCCACGTTAGTAAACGGTTGCGGCATACAAGCTGAAGAGTGACAACCAACCTCATTCTGGTCGGGTGCATGCTATTGTGAGGCGCGGCCCAAGAATTCGCGTACGAGCCAGCAACTAACTCGGTGTTTCAGCAGAGAGAGGCGCTCCCACTTTTGACCTTAGCCCCTCTAGCAGTCCAATCTTCTGCTTTAGTAAGTCCTTATACTCACGTGTGTCCGTGTGGTGCAGCTCGTGAAGCAACGACGCGTACTTCGCCTCCAACACTTCCGACAAAAAATCTCTCTCCTGTTCACTAACGTCGAGTGTCATCACACCCTCCTCAGCGCTTCCAGGTTAAATTTACTACACGCCATTATAAGCTCATGTTCGGTGAATCAACTTGCTTTGAGTGAACTCAGTTTATCTGCTCCTCCATTTTGAATTCAACGAGGCCCGGTAATTAGTCAAATCATTCCCGCGGTTTATTTTGCTTTTACTGCTTCAGAAGCTTTCAATCAGCGCCGAAGCAACTCGGGGTTGAGAGTCTCACAGGTTGGGAAGGGCGGCTTGCCCCCGCCGTCGCTCGCTATCGCTCAAGGTGAGTTTCAGGGAAAGGGGTTCTTAGATACCTCTGACGACGCGAGATAACGCTCGGCATCAGCTGCGCGCGGGCGATAGAGTTAAAGAGCCGCTGGATTGCGCGTCTGCTGCATGCCGTTGTTAGACGAAGCTGCGAGATCACAGGCGCGACTGCATTGTTTCTACCCGCACGTTAGCACGGCAACTCATCTCGCCTTTGCCTTCCGTACTATCTCAGCTCCTTTCGGAAATCGGCCACTCAGAAACTGTTCAGCCGCTTCCGCGAAAGCTGTCGGTTGGTCGAGAAAGAGTTCGTGGCCGGCTTTGGGAATCAGAAGAAGGCGCGCGTTCGGCATGACGGCGGTCCAGACGCGCGTCGCGTCGAGCGGCACGTTCGTTTCTGTACCTTCGACGATCAGCGCTGGCATCCGGAGGCGCGTGAGCATCGGCCGTAAGTCCCACTCTCCTATTGAGGCGAAAGTCGCGGCATCAATGACAGCGCGGTTCCTGATCGCTGCGGGCGGGATGTTGCAACGACTGGCGGCATGACGAAGCTTTTCAGGCGTCAAGTGGGCCAGGTACAGCCGAAAAGTGATGTCGGAGAGTTCTCTGCACAACGCTACAGTCTCGTCGTCATTTGCGCCCGCGAGCTTCCTCACTATCTCGTTCCGCCGCGAGACAGTGGCGTCTCCCAACAACAAATTCAGCCTTGCTCTACGCTCATCAGCAAAGGCCTTCGTCGGCGACATCGGGCTAACTAACAGGAGCCGCTCGACTCGTTCCGGGTGTGCCGCAGCGTACATGGCAGCCAAAGCCGAACCCCAGGAGAGACCGATGATGGTCATTCGCTTGATGCGGAAGTGTTGCCGAAGTGCCTCCAGGTCACGGATGTGATGCTCGGCGGTGAGCAGCTTCGGTTCGGTGACGATCTCCGACAGTCCACTGCCCCGCTGGTCATACATAATCACTGTTCGCCGGGCCGCGAGAGGCTCCATGAAATCGCCGTTGCCGCGAAAATTCGAGCCAGGGCCTCCATGAAGAAAGACAGCAACTGATGGACCGATCCCCAGCTTGCGGTAGAACAGGCGCACACCATCCGCCCCGGCAAAGTAGCCTTCAGTAGCACGTGAATCAGATGGTTGACTGCGAAATTCCTCGGCAGGCTTGGAAGATTCAATCCAAATCGGAGTTTCGCCGCCATCGGCATGCTTATAGATGATGTAGTAAACAAGGCGCACACTCGCAGGAAGAAGGCGCAACTCATAATACTTTAGATCAAAAGGTCGAGCATCAATACCGACTCGCCAACCAGCGACCTCGAGAGCGGATCCAGGCATTTCTAAAAACGGTAGTGTGTAACGGTCGGTAATTATCCACAGATCGAATGGCTCTCGAGGCTCTAATTTTGGGAAAGCCAGAGGCTTTCCCGGAATGTAATTGATCTCGGTGATCTTACCTTGATACTTAAGTCGTAGTCTTACCTTAGTTACAAGCCTCTTTCCATCTTCTTCAAACGATATCTGGAAGGGGCCCGCGGGTTGCTTCGCCAAAAGGGTGTCCTGGCCAATCAGGAGAATTAATAGAACAAATGCGAAGAGTCTCGCCATATCATTTCCTCGAAATTATCGGAAGCCACCCAACGGATGAAATTGACCGGTTGGGGGGAGAGGCGGTAAGCGCGCTCAATCCCACCCCAAACCCCTCCCCGCTTGCGGGGAGGGGCTGAGAATCCAGAGTGGACCACTCAAGCGAATCGATTGATGAGACCTTCTCATCCTTGTATGTCCTGCCCAAAACACAAGCGATAGCCGTTGCAGTCCTCCACGTCGAAGTCGCGGCAACCGTAGAACTGGTCACAAATATCGCGCGCGATCTTCACGCCCTTCGCCTTGAACTCGGCATAAAGCGCGTTAGCGTCGTCAATCCAAATGTAAGCGTCCCAGGCTCCCCCCTCAGGGTCGACCTTGTGGTTGGGGCGCATGACGCCAGTCTCTTCGAGCTGGGTCAACATAATGACAATGCCGCTGCGCTTGACCATGCAGAAGGACGGCGGCTCATTCCAGAAGCGCTCATAGTGAAAGCCGAGCTTGTCACGGTAATACTTCGCTGTAGTCACGACGTCATCCACGATGAAGTACGGCGCGATGCTCCAGCGTGGCCGATCCGCAACAACGTTATCCGCCATCAGATTTTCTCCCATCAGAGTTAAGTTTCATTACGATGTAGAGGCTGCTTAAGAATCGGCGGCGCTCAACCGACGCAGAATGGTTCGCGGTCATCACTGTTTTGAAATTAACGGAATCCGCCATGACCTTCAGTAACTTTTTTGTCGGCTACTGGTAGGTTCGTCCGCTGTGACTGAGCCACCCTCCGGCGTGACGCCCTTCCGGGTCGTGGTGCGTCCAGTGGACCGCGCCCCCCTCTGGGTTCCACATATACTCGCCATTGAAACGTACGCTATCACCCTCGTGTAGCCCGTCGATCCGCGGTGCGATATCGATGTTATGGACAATAAGAACCGTTTGACCTGATGCGAGGCGAACAACGAATCGCTGGTGCTTGTGGCCAACGAGGTCGTCCGCCAGTATGCGCGTGACCACGCCCTCGCTTTCGACCTGGATATCGCTGGTTCCGGTATCGAACGCGCGCCCGATCGCACTGTCACCTGCAACCCCGTTGTGCTCCGAGGGCTGAATCGCTCTGCCACAGCCTGCCCAGATCAAGGCGCTTACGACGACTGCGGTAATGTGGATCCGTTTCACAGGTAATGCATCTACCGACGTTGTCTGAGCGTGACTGATGAGCTGGTTAGAAGGGAGTTATCCGATTCTCACCTGCAACGAATTGTTGGGAGGAACGGCGAGAAAAGTCTCCACGCGAGCTAATCAGTTCGCAGAACATACTGCTTTGGTCCCCGAAGCAAATAGTGCCGCCCTTCCTTGTCGGTGAGCCGCACGACAACATCAACGAATACGCCGGGACCCCACTTGGGGCCGTCCCGAGCGATAGAAATGAGCACCGGTGAGTCCGGGCACTTGATTCCCTTTCCGCTCGAATCCTGACAGTAAGGACCCTCCAACTGTTCCTTCAATTCCGAAGCTTCCCACATCTGCTCGCCAAAAAGGACCCACGCCCAGTCCGTCCGAACTCCGCTTGGGAATGGCTTCTTGTCAGAAGTGGCGACCTTGAACACAGCGATCATTGGTTTACCGTCAGGAGGGCTGCTCGGCATGAAATCTCGCCACAGATACGCAGATAAAGATAGGGACCTACCATCCATTACGATCTCGGTCGGTGCGTTTCGCAAGTCGTTAATAGAAACTGGCAAGTTCTCTTTTGCTTGGCCCACCAAGGCGAGAAACTCAAAGGGATATGCCGCTGGGATTAACACAAGCAGTAAAGTAAGAATGGCGTTCATAGCATTTCTCAAGAAAGTTACGCCCAACGATCGAATTCACACAGCGTATCATTTGTAGGTTAGCGTATATAAAACCCGCGAGACATAAGTGAAAGCCTTGCGAGTTTTTTGACCTGTAAAAGTCATACTACCATCAACGCCGGCGATACCAATTTCGTCAATCGGCCAGGAGGCAACATCATTTGGGTCTTCGTCGCCGAAATAGTGGAACATACTGGTCACCCAAACAGCTTCGTGGGGCCCGACATCTACTGTAACAGTAAAAGTTTCATCAGTGTGGCTGGTCTTATATTCCTCTGGTGCAAGGGCTCTCCATTGAGCTTTATCGCGAGTTGATATTTGGGCCGAGGCAATCTTGGCTGGTGTCTCGGTAAAGGACAGCACCTTCTTCGGATCACGATTCACTTTGTAGTGAACCCAATCGGGTAGTCGGAGTCGTTTACTACAACGAACGCTGTGGAATACGAACAGGCCGTCAACGCCAATGTGAAAAGGATAAGCGATGGGAGAATTAGCCGTCGCATATATAAGAAGCCGTCGAACGCTGCGTTCAAGCTGCGGCGCACGGAAGAATTCAAGCTGAGGGAACAAGATTACTTGAAAACAATGCTACCAGACTTCCATTTCAAGTTTTGCGCATGAGGTCAGTGCTGATCGCGATCGGCGGCAGTGGCTTGTTAGATAGCGCCCTGCACTACCTTCATCTCTTAGTGTGACCACACTGACGCCTTCTGCGCCCACACACTCTTCGGGTATTTCTCACTGAGTTCTTTCGCCACTCCACCCAGCACCGTGTGATCATTCGTCCTCTTGTATTGGCTTACGCCCCTCCAATACACGGCTTCCGGTGCGGCTGCTGTCTGCCCGTATCGCTCGATGACCTGAGCATACCTCTGCTCGGCATCGGCCCACTGCTTATCCATCAAGGAGATCCTGGCTAGGCCCATCTCCAACTGAGAGCGAAATTCGTTCTTCGGCAGGTAACCTTCTATTCGCCACCTCTCGT
>DATBRN010000126.1:0-4532 GCA_036560225.1 Pyrinomonadaceae bacterium
GCCGCGCTCATCCTTTTCCAGGCGACTTTAACCCTCCCGGGAATCGCGGGCATCATTCTGACAATCGGTATGGCAGTCGACTCGAATGTGCTGATCTTCGAACGCATTCGTGAAGAACTGAGAAGCGGCAAAACTATACCTTCGGCAATTGAGCAGGGGTTTGCCCGGGCGTTTGTGACTATCATCGATACTCACGTTACGACAATTATTTCCTCGTTGTTCTTGTTTGTCTTCGGCACCGGACCGCTGCGCGGTTTTGCCGTCACTCTTGTCATAGGCTTGTTGATAAATCTCTTCTCTGCTGTCTTTGTCTCGCGCACGATTTTTATGTGGGAGTTGAGTCGCAAGCGGAAGATGGAATCGTTGAGTATTTAGGGCGCGGCGCTGGAAGGTTTGCTATCGCAAACTGTCGAGGCGCCGACTGGTTGATATGATTCAATTCTTTAAAGACGTTAAGATCGATTGGCTGGCTAATCGTCGCAAGTTTATTGCTGTTTCCATCCTGCTTATGCTGGCCGGTCTCAGCTCCGCCGTTTTCCGTCAATGGAAACATCCGAATGGCACCGAGGCGTTCAATCTCGGGGTAGATTTCAAGGGCGGCACTGTGGTAACAGCCAGATTCAAGCAGCGGCCGCCAGCTGAGAGCATCCGTGACGCTCTCCAAAAAGCCGGACTAAAGGATGCCATCATTCAGCCCGTCACCGATAAGCCTGACATTGCCCTGATCAAGATCCCGCTCGAGGGCTCAGGCGAATCCCAAACGCAAGTTGAAGCCGGTCGATCCAAGGTGCGGGAAGCGCTTCGAGCTTTCGGTCCGGAAGCGTCTCCCCAGCTTGACCTCAACTCTGACCCCAACGCTGCCTTCAAGATTGAAGCGACGGATGCTGTCGGCGCCGTTGCCGGAGCGCAACTTCGCAACAAGGCGATTGCGGTAACCCTGGCTGCTTTGGTAGGCATTCTTATCTATATTGCGTTCCGCTTTGAGTGGACCTACGGCGCGGCAGCGGTCATAGCGGTGTTTCACGACGTTCTGGTGACGTTGGGGTTTTTCTCGATTTTTCAATGGGAAGTGAGTCTGACAGTCATCGCGGCTTTGCTAACCCTGGTGGGATTTTCAGTCAACGACACGATTGTGGTCTTTGATCGTATCCGGGAAAATCGTCGTTTGCATCGTCGGGAGTCCCTTTACAAGATCACCAACGATTCCATCAATCAAACACTCTCGCGGACAGTTATCACTTCCGGACTGGTTTTCTTATCGGTTCTCGCGATGGTGCTCTTTGGCGGTGAAGTGCTGCGAGGCTTTTCCCTGGCATTATTAATAGGCATATCTTTCGGAACCTACTCATCGATAGCTATTGCCAGCCCGATCATGGTGTGGTGGGAACAGCGTCTTGATCTAGCAAACCGGGCCTCGGTGACCGCCGCAAATCGGACCGAGCCAAGGGCTCCTCAAGTGCCGAGCAGACCGAAGCGCGAACCTTTGCCGAGTGGCGCCGGAAAGCGTTCTCGAGGTGCGGGACGCGCGTAGTAGTTGGCCTTGCCAGTAGTGTTGCAAAGACAGTGTTTTTCGCATTCATTAACTCAATTTGCTCTTGACTTTGCCGCGCAATGCGGCATAGACTGCAGCCGTTGCTGGCCAATTAAATACTCAAGAGTCGACCCGCGTTGGTAAAAACGAAGGTTGGGGGCGCGGCGGTCTGTTGAGGAGGGCCAGCGAGTTTTTTTCTCGCGTAGCGCTTTTCAGCTGGACTCGAAATGCTCAAAATCATTGAGCTGCGGCTTCCCCTTTCATTTGTAAACTCAGGCGGGACGCAAGATCGACGTTTGAGAAAGCTTTTAAGTAGTATCGATACAATCTTGTACCCCTGATCCATTTGGCACCGGAATAGGGAGGATAAAAATGTTCGAAAACCTTGTAGAGTCCGGCTCGCACAAGGAGGACCTTGGGCGAAAAGGCTCTTTTCTGTTAGGCACGGTGGCTATCTACGCAGTCATTGGCATCACCTTGCTTGTGGTGAGCATCATGTACGCGGCGGCAAACCTGGAGAGTCAGGATTTGGACTTTATCACTTTGGTCGCGCCGGTACCGGTTCCTCAAGCGGCTCAGCCCGAGAAGAAAGAGGAAGCGAAGCCGCAGGAGACAAAGCAAAATGTTGATGTCCGCAAGGAACTGATTGCAGATGTTTCGGAATCTCGGGTTGCGCCTAAAGAGGTGTCTGCGAAGGCCAGCGACATTCCGCCAGTGAGACGTGGAGTGACCACGGTTATTGGCAACGAATCGTCGAATGCCGCCGTTCCGATGGCCTCGGGTTCAGGAACAGGCGTTGTCCCTGTCGGACCGACGAAGGTGAACATCGAGGAACCGCCGCCACCGCCGCCACAACCGACTCCGCCCAGAGCTCCTATTTCGGGTGGCGTGCTTAACGGAAAAGCCATCAGTCTGCCAAAACCCGCCTATCCAGCGATCGCCAAGCAAGCCCACGCTTCGGGAACCGTCGTCGTTCAAGTGACGATCGACGAAAACGGGAACGTGATCTCTGCGCATGCGGTGTCTGGTCATCCATTACTGCAATCAGTGGCTGTGGCAGCCGCGCGGGGCGCAAGGTTTTCACCTACCAAACTGTCTGGGCAGCCCGTTAAGGTGACAGGTGTCATCACGTACAATTTCGTGGCTCAATAAACTGTGGAGGTTCAACGCCGTGCGAGCCTCTGCGGGCTCATTCTGCGGGTTCCCTGCGAGCTATCAATGTAAGAAAAACATTTTGGAGGGTTTACCGTGACTATTCTAACCAGTCTTTTAGGAACGAAAGCGTTTGGCCTGATGTTCTACATGTGGCAGGCAGCACAAGCCAGTCCTACCGCGACGCCTGGAGTTAACCACTTTTCTCCAATGGCTATGGTTAAAAGTATGGGCGCCGTCGCTATCGGTGTGGTGATCGTTCTGCTGATCATGTCAGTTTATTCGATTGCCATCATGGTAGAGCGGTACTTGACCTATACGGCGGCCAAGAAACAGTCGCGCGAGTTTGCGCCTCGCGTAGCTCAGGCCTTGAAGAATGATCGGATCGAAGAAGCGATCAATATCAGCGATAAGCATCGCAAGTCGCATCTCGCGATGGTGGTCAGCAGCGGCTTGCAGGAGTTTCGCGCCCACGAAGGGACGTCGGACATTTCCGGCGATGAAATTGAAGCTTCGAAGCGCGCTCTGCAACGCGCTATTGCGATCAAGACAGCCGAGTTTAAGCGTGGCCTTTCCGGCCTCGCGACCATCGGCTCAACCGCGCCCTTTGTGGGGCTGTTCGGTACAGTGTTCGGAATTATTAATGCGTTCAGCGCCATGGGCGATGCGGGTCAGGCAGGCATCGGCGCAGTGGCAAGCGGTATCTCTGAGGCGCTCTTTACGACCGCCCTGGGATTGCTCGTCGCGGTGCCCGCGGTCTGGCTATTCAACTACTTCACGGGCAAGGTTGATGGGTTCATCGTTGAGATGGATAACTCGGCCTCGGAACTGGTTGATTACTTCATCAAGAACCGTACGAAGCAGTTGAAGCCGTAAACTCGGCCTCAGTACGCAGCTAATCGGTGGGGCTTTGCTGTCCCACCGATGGTTATTGAGTGTTTGCGCTAACGGGGGTTTGTAAAACAAGGAGATTTAATTATGGGAATGGCAGCAGGTGGAGGTGGTGGCCTTCAATCGGAGATCAATGTCACTCCGATGGTCGATATCATGTTGGTGCTCTTGATTATCTTCATGGTGGTTACACCGATGTTGCAGCATGGTGTTAGCGTCAATCTGCCGAAGGATATGAAAAACCCCGAGGAAGATCAGAGGATCATCAGGGACAATTCGATTGTCATTGCTATCCCCAAAGATGGCGAGTACTGGCTGGGCAAGGACAGAATTACGAAGGACCAACTCAAAGACAAAGTCGAGAAGATGTTGGGACTCATCAAGAAGGAAGAGGACAAAGTCGTTTACATCAAGAGCGATGTGGGCACTAGTTATGGAGACGTGGTCAACGTTATTAACGAGGTAAGGGCCTTAGGCGTTGACAAGATCGGACTAGTCGCCGACAAGAAAAAAGGCGAGGCAGCGCCTGCTAAGCCCTCCTAACTCTAAAGGTGAACGTGCAATTAGTCTTTTATAAGGAGCAGATACATGGAACGTAGTAAGGCGAAAGAAACCAAAGCGGTACCGTATATTAACGTGACGCCGCTGATTGACGTGCTCCTGGTGATGCTGATCATCTTCATGGTGATCACGCCGCTGAAGCCCAGCCGCTTTCAGGCAGACATTCCTACCCAGAGGGATCCAAACGAAGACTTGAGCCAGTTGAAACCTAACCCACTGACACTCGTCGTTTCAATTAGCAACGATCTTCAATTAAAGCTAAACCAGGATAGTTTGGGATCGGTCAACGATACCGCGCCTTTGAGCCAAAAGCTTGTTCAACTATTCCAACAGCGCAAAGAAACCCGTGCCTACAAAACCGGGATGGAAACGCGCACCGATGTACCCGAGAGTGAAA
>DATBRN010000127.1:0-11171 GCA_036560225.1 Pyrinomonadaceae bacterium
CGCCATCAAATCGGGAAACCAAAAATTACGGAGCCGATCCAGGTATTCCATTATCTTCCTTTCATCGCCGAAGGGTCATGGCTGCTGGCTGGAAGGGCGTTGATGTTTGAAAGTGAGCCAGATATAGGTCATGTACCAAATCACCGCTAGAAACTGCCCTATCAACCCCGCCCAGTACACCCACGACCCCTTGTCGATGCTGGCGTCATCCTTAACCACCAACGTCACTACTAAAGCGAAAAGCGACAAGGCCAGCAGGAGTACAGCAATCCAACGGTAGTCCCAGAAATCTAGCTCGTCGGGCGGTTCACGTTTCGGCCAGCCAACCCAAGCGATGTGGAAGAGAATCACCAGCCACAAAAGCAGCGTAAGAAACCAAAACAAGGTGGGATTGATATCACCGCGGATCATCACCCTGCTCCAATCCTGACTGGGGTCGCAGATGCCGACGAGATTCTTAGCAGAATTAAAGGTGAAGTCGATTGCAGCGCCGAAAAGCCACGCACGCAGAAGGAAAGCTAAATACGGATTGCTTATATTTACAAACACGAAGATGACCGCAAGCCCAACAACCAGAAGCACTGCTATAACCTGCGGCCAGCCAATCCAGCCGGCCAGCCGGAAGTTGGTTTCTGGGACTTTCGCGCGGTCGCAAGATTTTCTCTCAACTACTTTCTCTGGCTTATCTGGAATCGTTACGCCGTTAAGGAAATTGCCATTTGGGGTAAGGTGTGGGAATGGCGCCACCTTGGGAAAGTCTCCATTGTTAATCCAGGCTACCACTCCGTGCGTGCCCTCATGAATCGTCGTCTGGTAGATGTACAGACCCGGAAATGCGAGCAGCAACCACCACAGTGCGTTCAAGTTCGGGAACCAGAACCTTCTTAGCCGCTTTAAGTATTCCATATCTCACCTCCGCGGGTTGGTGGGCCGAGATAACGAGATAAAGAGGGCTCACGTTAGCCACTGCAACACTTCTTCTTCGCCAGTGCTGCGCTCGCCGCCAACCACGTGAATGAAATACTCTTCCAGGGAAACCGGTCCCTTTTGTTGGCCCACGAGGTCCGCTTGCTGACCGTCAAGCGGAATTCCTTTTCGCAGCTCATTGAGCGAACCCGTAGCCAGCAACTTTCCCTGAGAAATGATCGCGATATCACTACAGAGCCGTTCAACGATCTCCAGCACATGGGAAGTGAGAAATACCGTCAGGCCACGAATGGTAAGCCGCGAGAGTAAATCCTTTAGTGTGCGGGAGGCAATCGCATCAACGCCTTCAAAAGGTTCGTCGAGAAAAAGAATCTCCGGCCGATGAATCAAGGCACACGCCAGGGAAAGTTTTTTCTTCATGCCGTGCGAATATTCAACAATTAGCTTGCGTGGCTCGTCGCGGAGTTCCATTAGATCAAGCAGTTCGGGCAGACGTTGGGCAATCTCCGCTTTTTTCAGACCATACATTCTTCCGGTGAAAGCAAGCATCTCGGCGCCGGTCAACCTCTCAAAAAGGTTCAGATCTTCGGGGACCACGCCAATCCTTCGTTTCACTTCCAGAGGTTCCGCTGAAAGATCGCGGCCGAGCACACGGATCTTGCCACTCGTTGGAGCAAGCAAGCCTGTCAGCATTTTTATGGTGGTGGATTTGCCGGCGCCATTGGGGCCGAGAAAGCCAAAGAAGCTCCCGCGCCTGACAGTAAGATTGAGATCGTCAACAGCTACAAAATCGTGGAATCGGCGAACGAGATCGAAAGTCTCAACTGCCATGATGGCGGGGGCTGAACTGACTGTTTCTATCTCTGCCATTCATAGGTTTGTACGCGTGGATCGAGGGCAACGTCAAGCGTCTGGTGCGTAAAGCAAACTGTTAGTTTGCGATCGTTGATACAAGGCAGGCTGGCTAGTTTGCGTTTACCTTGAACGATGACTGTTGTGTACCATCGCAAACTAACAGTTTGCTTTACGTACTAAAAGCGATTCGGTCGGCCAGGAAGAAGGTCACTAGCGAGCAAGCGACAACGCTCGCCAGGTTTGCGCCTATGATTGGCAGGCCCAGGTGCCCGACGAAAAGGCTCATCAGGAGTAGATTGCCGGCTATGGAAACCAGACCAGTCGTGATGTTGAACTTCGCCAGCCGGCACAGAGTTTCCTTCTTCGTTGGCGAGGGCCGGTCATTCCACGTCCAGCGTTGATGCCAGACAAAGTTATTCAGGACCGCCAGTTCGACGGCTATCGCTGTCGCCGCCAGATAACTCAAACGAAGCGCGCCATGCGTAAGCACAAAAAGTGCACTCATCTGTAATGCAAATCCGAGCGCACCAACGACATTAAACTTTATCCAGTGAAGCATAGAGCAGGGATCAGAAGGCAGAAAGCAGAAGGCAGAGGTCAAAGAAAATGACAAATGAGAAATGTCAAATGAGATATGGAAAATTTTTCATTTGACATTTTTCATTTGTCATCTCCTCTGACCTCTGACCTCTGGCCTCTGGATTCACGGCAGGCGCTCCATTTGATAGAGAGCGTACGTATTCCTGATGGACGAGACGACCAACATCGCCGCCATGACCATTATGCTGACTACACCGCCAACATCGAACAGCAAAAACCGATGGCCGAAGAGGCGAGCATGTGCGCTGTGAAGCAGAAAGAGATTCCCTATGATGAGAACTAAGCGAATCTCGGTCGGCCCCAGTTTCCCGTGAGAAATCTTGAAGATCCCAAGTGCGTAAGCGGCCAGATACGAATTGATTGCCAGCATCAGAAAGACGATCAGCACGGCCGCGGCGACTCGCTCGGTCATATAACCCGAAAGTGCGAGCCCCAGGATCAGGAACATGGTGCCGAAGGTGTCAATGATGTGGTCAACGTAAAAACCGTAACGTGGACGTTGTCGATCTCGGTAGCGGGCCAGGGTGCCATCCAGACTGTCGCCAAACCAGTTGAGAAATATGCAAACGTTCACGAGGTGCAGCATCAGCGGGTTCTGCCCACTCGCCGCGTAGAACACACCGGCGAAAAACATAGCCACAAGACCGAGCAGCGATAGGTGGTCGGAATTGACTCGCTGAGGCATCCGGCGCGCGAGACCTCGCAGCGCTGCTCTTTCAAGCGGTGCCAATATGCTCGTTTGTTCTCGTCTGGCATCTCTAAAATTGTCACTAACCATTGATTACCCCCTTACTCGATCACATGCCACTACTTGCAAGTTCCATCTTGTAAGGCTGACGTAAACCTTTCCTTGCTTCATCATGTGCGGCGTAAATATCCGGTCGCGTCAAGACTTCACGATACTGAGACAGGGCATCGTCGCGCTTACCGGCCAGATCGAAAGCGCGTGCAGCGTAGAGGTGCGCCATCGTAACCAAGGTAGGTTCGGCGTGTTCAACTCTCGTAGCGGCAAGAAACTCCTTCGCTGCTCGCTCGCCCTCGCCCGCCGTCAGCAGGACCTCACCATACTTGAAGTGGACCAGATCGAGTGCTCGCGAAACCGTATCTCGCACTGAGCGGTCGTGCAACAGATCGTCGAACGAGGCAAATGCTTCGCGCTCAGCTTTGAGCGCGGATTCAACGTTCTTGTTTTTTCTTTCCAGCGCTGCTTGAGAGACCAGCGCGTCCGCGGCTTCCAGTCGGAAGAGATAGTTGCGCGGATACTTCGCGCTAAGCTCGCGAGCGTGACTTAGTGCATCCGAGAATCGTTTTTCACGTGTATAGAGAACGATCAAGAGAGTCTTCGCGTCGTCGCGCGACCAGGTTCCCTCACGTGCGACACGCTCAAGCATCCCTAAACCACGCTTCTTCGAGCCGCGAAACCCGGTGATGCCCGCAACCACCTTGATCGGTAAGGGCAGCGAGCCCACCACGTATTCATAAAGGCCCACAGTAATACCGGCATCAATAAAATCAGGATCAAGCTTCAGAACCTCGCGGTGGCGGTCCACCGCATCGTCGCCGTCTTTCAGAGCCGCAAAGTGCCGTCGTTCGACTGCTTCCTCAAACGAAGCCTTGAGTCCCTGGATCGCTGCGAGCCAATCGAGAGCTTCAATGTCTTTTGGGTTCTGTTTTAGTCGCGCCTCGGCAAGCCGTTTCGCTTCGCGAGTCAAGTTGCGAAACCCCGTAACGATCTTGGGATCGACTTTATCGTCGCCGCTCGAATAAAAACTCTGCGAGCTGTAAAGAGACGACTGGAGTCGGCGCGACTCGTAGAGAGTCTTGATCCAGAGCCGTGCAGCCAACAACTGCGGACCAGCGGGATGACTTGGATAGAGACTGACGATCTCCTTAAAGTCTCGCTCAGCTTTGTCGTAATCAAGATTGTAAAGCGCTTCAATCCCGCTGCGACGCAGCGAATCGAGCTTCGCTTTGTCGTTTGCTCCGGGCGAGCTTGTTTGCGGCTGTTGCCCCTTGGCAGCGCCAACCGCGACGAGTAACAGCACTAAGATAATCAGACTTCTCAAGTTCTTAACCTCAACTCCCAAAATTTCGTAACAAATAATTAGTCACGATGCGTGGCGATTAGCCACGAGATCAGCACAATCAGTCCTACCGCGACTCCTACACCGATGGCGATCTTCGCTCCGGTTGACAGGTTGTTGCCTTTGATCTGCCTGACATCTGCGTAGGCGACGGTGTTAGATGCGCCGGTTATCACGTCGGTCACTACAAAATCATTTTCATTGATTTCGCTGATGTAGCCTTTCAGCCGTGTCTTATCGAGAAGCTTGACTTCAACGCGTGTGTCGCGCCCCACGCCCAGCTTTTCAATCCCGACTCTCACCTTTTCGGTAAAACGGCGTTCTTTTTCGGGATTCGAGGAAGCCGCAATTGGCCGAACGCCCACGGCGCTCATGACCAAACATGCAACCATCATAGTCAATAATTTTTTCATAGAAAGCTCTCCTCGGGAAAATGTCTTGATCAGTAACTATCGTTTCCTGCAGACCGTTTATTCAGAAAACGCTTCCAGGTATTTCACTCCAGCGCCGGTATTGAACAGAACAACACGCTCGTCTGGTTTCACCTCTCCCGCAGCCATCAATTTTCGCAGCGCCGGCAAGCACGCCGCTCCTTCCGGGGCGCAAAAGATTCCTTCGGCAGCGCCAATCTCCCCGGTTGCAGCAATCAATTCTGCGTCACTGACCGACAGCGCCGTACCCCCTGATTCGCGTATTGCATCCAGAATCAAAAAATCTCCAATTGCCTTCGGCACTCTCAAGCCGGACGCCACAGTTTCAGCATTGGGAAACTCATCGGCAAATCGCTTGCCTGCTTCGAATGCTTGCACAATCGGCGCGCAGCCGCTCGATTGCACCGTCACCATTCGCGGACGCTTCGAATCTATCCAGCCCATCTCTTCCATTTCAGCAAACGCTTTCCACATGCCAATCAGTCCAGTCCCTCCACCGGTCGGATAAATGATCACGTCCGGTAATTCCCAGCTGAGTTGTTCGGCCAACTCATAACCCAATGTCTTCTTTCCTTCGACGCGATAAGGCTCCTTCAAAGTGGAAACATCAAACCATCCTTCCGCGTCTTTTCGCCGCGCGACCTCCGCTCCACAGTCAGTAATCAATCCCGCCATCAACGTCACCTGAGCGCCAGTCTGTTCGCATTCGACTATATTTGCGCGCGGTGTGTCTGTTGGCATAAAGATGAAACACTCGAGACCGGCATGCGCGGCATAAGCTGCGAGTGCGCCGGCTGCATTTCCGGCGGAAGGTACGGCGAGCTTTCGTGCCCCCAATTCCTTCGCCATCGACACCGCCGTCGACATTCCACGAGCTTTGAAGCTCTGCGTTGGATTCTGCGATTCGTCTTTGATGTAAAGCTGATCAATTCCAAGTTGCTTTCCTAAGCGTTGGGCCCGGAGCAATGGCGTCCAGCCCTCGCCAAGCGAAACGATGTTCTCGTCGTGGTTCACCGGCAAGACTTCATGATAGCGCCAAAGATCCGCTCGTCTGCCAGCCAGCGATTCCTTTGTCAAGGTGTGTCCAGCCTGTGACAGGTCATAACGGACCAGCAGTGGCTTTCCACATTCACGGCAGAGATTTAGCAACCGCCGTGCCTCGTGTTTCAAATGACAGGCGGCGCATTCAAGGTAGGTAACATTCATGGATCGGGGCCTTTCTAGCCGAGTTTCGGTGTCGTGAAATCTGACGTTATGGATAATTGCATTCGTTTACTGGCAGTTGGAGTAATCATCCTGCACCTAAAGACTTCCGTTTAGCGGTCCATTTTTCCGTATGGCCGCTGGACCACTGTGGGTGACAAACTACAGGCAAACCAGTATCTTGTCACTCAACACACTTTTCACTTATCAATCAGTAAAGCTAATAGTAAGGGGAGGAACATGCCAAATCGCACTGCGACAATTCAGACCAACAAAGGCACGATTAAACTCGAGCTTCTGGAGTCGGATGCGCCCAAAACTACGGAGAATTTCATCACGCTAGCCGAACGCGGCTACTACGACGGCGTGATTTTTCACCGGGTAATCAAAGGTTTCATGATCCAGGGCGGTGATCCAACCGGAACGGGACGCGGAGGCGAGTCGGCCTGGGGCGGGCGGTTCAACGACGAGATTGTGAGTTCCTCCGCACTTTATCAACGAGGTTACAAAAAGGGCACCGTCGCCATGGCTAATGCTGGTCCAAACACAAACGGTTCGCAGTTTTTTATCATGCATGCCGACTATCCGTTGCCGCCCAGCTATACGATCTTCGGAAGAGTAACCGACGGATTGGATGTGGTGGATGCTATTGCCACCTCAGAGACCGACCGCAGCGATAAGCCGATCTCGGAAGTTAAGATGGAGAAAGTCACCATAGAAGGGTAGAGCTTTCGTAGTAGTTAAGATAAAGAGCTAAAGCACGATCAGATTTTCCATCTGTCATTTGACATTTTTCATTTGTCATTGATTCGCAACGAAGAGTTTCGCCTTTGCTATTAACCTTGACGCGTGGAATCGCGCAAGGCTTCCAATACAAAACTCTTCGCCGCGCCAACCGAATCTTCCAACGTCATCCCCTTCCCTAATCCTGCCGCGACGGCTGAGGACAAGAGGCAGCCGGAGCCGTGCAACTCCGCGCCGAGGATGCGCCTTTCACTGAACACTGTCACTTTTCCATCATCGTCGAGCACATCAATCGCTTCTTCGGATCGGGGCTCGGTACTCTCTCCTGCCGTCTGCCTACTGCCGTCTGCTTCCTGCCTCCCCAGGTGACCACCCTTTATCAGAACCGCTCTTGCACCCATCCCTCGAATAATCGCTGCGGCCTGTCGCATGTCGGTCTCCGAAGTGATCGTAATTCCTGTTAGTGCTTCTGCTTCCGGTATGTTTGGAGTTAGCACTCGCGTCATAGGAAGCAACTCTTTGATCAACGCATCTAACGCTCTCTCGTCCATTAGAGGGTACCCAGAAGATGACTGTATCACCGGGTCAACGACTGGCTGCGGCAAATCCGTCTCCCTAGATAGTCGCGCAACCTCCAAAACCACTTCGCGCGTTGGCAGCATGCCAATCTTTAAGCACACAATTCTGAAGTCATCCATCAACGACATCACTTGTGCACGCACTGCTTCACCTGTCTGATGTGTCGCGCCAAGAACAGCCATTGTGTTTTGAAATGTAACCGAAGTGACCGCCGCTACTGCTTGAAATCCAAAAGAAGCAAATGTTCTCACATCAGCGAGCACACCGGCTCCGCCTGACGGGTCGAAGCCAGCGATCGTCAACGCACGTTCTGGGAACGTTTTTGGATTCGTCACGCCGACTCTTGCCTCGCGCTTTCGCGGATGTTGTTTACCACTTCAACCAGTCTGTCTGGATCACCAAACATGCCGATCCCGGCAACTCCCTGCGCGCCCGCATCAAGGCAATCGGTGACATTCTCGATCGTCAATCCACCGAGTGCTAAGACAGGAAACGGCGCCAGTTCTAAACAGACTTTCTCCAGGTTCGAGAGTCCCTGTGGCGGGCCGTATTCGCTCTTTGATGTCGTTTCGAAAACCGGACCGAATACCACGAAGTCAGCCCCGCTGTTACGAGCGACGCCGCCTTCTTGCACCGCATGAGTGGAAACGCCAATTAGGAAATCATCGCCCAACGTGCGACGTACTACTTCAGCAGGCAGGGAGTGTGCAGTCAGGTGAACGCCATCTGCGCCTGCCGCGGCGGCGATGTCGGAACGATCGTTGATTAGTAGCTTGGTCGCACTTCCTCTGGTGAGGCGGGCAGCGCTTTCCGAAAGCTCGTAGAGCACCCCGGCACTTAGTTTCTTTTCTCGGATCTGAACAAGATCAATGCCGGCAGACACAGCGGACTGAACCAGGTGCAGGACTTTTGAAAAATCGTCAGTTGCCGGTGTCGTCCGGGAGGTCGTCTTGCCGTCCGTGATGAGATACAGGAGTGGACGCTGGAGTGTTTGAAGTTTTTGTGACCTGGTAGGATAAAGCGGCATCTTTCTTGGAACTACTTTGGAGCTCCGGACTTTGTTCGAGGGTCCGCACGGTCTGCTTGAAATGAAAGATTTCCCAAAAGGCAATACTAATATTCAAAAGGCCGACGCCGGTAACCGCTCCGCGTATCCATCCCGAAGCAACCACTGTCTGCAACACGGGCAGATTGGCTTTACGCGCGGCATACAAGAGAAAGTAGTTGTTGCCCCAGTCACTCAGGCCAAGCGTGCCCTGCGGGATCCACGGCAAGAGCGTAAGGACCAGGCCAATCTCAAGGCAGAGGATAATATAAAAAATGACACTTAGCTTCGCCGACATGGATGAAGATTGGTAAATAGTAAATAGTGAATGGTAAATAGAAGGCGTTCAATTCTGCACCATCGCTTGAGCGACCATTCACTATTTACTATTCACCACTTACCCGGCCGTTCACTTCCCTTTCTTTTTCTTCTTGTGGCTTCCGGCTTGTGCCTGAAGGCTTTCCAGCTTTTCAGCAATATCGCGATAACCAACATCAACGCCGTAAACTTCCGTGAACGCTGCTACTGCACGGTGCAGGTCTCCCATGGCTTCATAAGCGGAGCCCAGTTCGTACTGTAAGGCCTTGTACTCTTCAGGTGAGCGACCCGGGGCATCGAGGCCCTTTTTGAACCAGAGCGCGGCCGCACGCGGCATGTCTTTTAGAATGAAACAATGGCCCAACATGTTACAGCATTGAAAATAGCGCGACGTGCCATCAGCAGATCCAGTTAATCCGGCGGCAATCTGAAATTCCCGTATCGCTTCATCCAGGAGATCCATCTCCTTATAGGCGGTGGCCATGTTGTAATGAGTTTCGAAGTCTTCGTGGGACGCGCCGCCTTCACCTTCGGCCTCCATGCGAAACTCTTCAAAGATCTCAGCCAATCCGGAGTCGAGTCCGCCGCCAGCCTGAGCCGGCGTTTCGACAGCCGCCGGCGGCTCGGGCGTGGCCGTAACCACAGGGCCCGTCTCGAATTCGATTTCGCCAAAACCGATTTCCACCGGAGCCTCAGCTTCAACTCTGGGCGCAGGTTGCGCAACCTCTGCTTTAGCCTCAAGTGCTGCGGCTTTCAACTTTTCACGTCGAGCCTCGATTTCGGGATTCGACCCAAACTGGCGTTCAAGCAATTCGAGCGTATCAAGCGCAATGTCTGAATAACCCTGCGTGATATAGAAATCCACGCTCTCGAGTTCCTGACGGATCATCGCCTCAGCGTCTGCTTGACTTCTTCCCCCAACAGCGATCTGATCCGCGGTTGCTTGACCGGAAAGCGAATCGGCTGGAATCGGCTCGGCTATGGTATTGCGCTCAATCTGAGGTTCAGCTTCATTTAGGTCCGCAAACGAAACTCCTCCGTGAGCAGGACTTTCTTCTGACACGGTGTTCCATTCAAATTCCGAAGTCATCTCCGCGGGCTGCTCGGGAACTTGCGGTGTCGTCTCCTCAGCAGGGAACGTTTCGAAGGAAGTCATTCCGGCTAACGATGGGTCGACCATCATGCCTGCCCCTCCGATACCTTCGTCAAGGAAACCGCCAAGCTTGTCTAAGCGATCCATGTAACGTTGTTCGTCCGGGGCCAGACGGACGAGTTGAGTCAGTGCATAGCGCTCATCTTCCGTGAGGCCGGCAGCTTCTGACGCTTCCAAGAGACGTTCCAGGGAGGAGCGCAATTTGTCCATATCGCGCTGCCACCAGTGAATTCTCGCGAGCAAGCGGAGGCTGGGTACATGTTCGGGATCGCGCGCCAGTAACTCGTTAACAAGTTCGAGCAAATCACTCTCTTCGCGTCCCGCCAGCATCGGTTCGATAATGCTGGCAAGGATTCTGGCAACTTCGTCTTCCTGCCCCAACTTCAGATAGAGCCGCGCGATTTCAATGTAACGCCGATAGTTCGAAGCATCTTGCTTCATTAGCATCGCGGTCGCGCGCTCCGCGCCCGCAGCGTCTTCCGCGTCGATGTACGCCTGCGCAAGCATTGAAACAAGTTCGGGATCGTCAGGCGTGTCGGCGGCAGCTTGTTCCAGAAGCTCTGCAGCCTCGTCTGCTGTGCCAAGCGCAACATGGGTGGAAACCAAACCCTTAAGCGCTGATCTATCGGCCGGGCGAAGCTCGAGGGCCCTGTCGTAAGCTTCAAGGGCCTTTTCAAACTGCCCACTTTCATACAGACGGCCCGCCGCGTCGTTGTAGGCCTTAGCGGCTTCTGCGGGCATGTGCTCCTTCAAATAGCCCGACGCAAGTTTGAGTCTTATTTCGGTGTTGTGAGGATCGAGATCAGCAATTCTATGGAGCACGTCAAGCGTTTGCTTGCTTTCACCAGCTCGCGTGTAAGCATCTGCAACTATCAAATACTGTGCCCGCGCGTCAGCGATGAGGCCCTGCGTGGAGTAGAGTTCAGCAAGCTGCATCGCGATTTCCGGGTCGCGAGGCTGCAGCTTGTCGATCTTGCGGTACATCGCGATCGCTTTTAGCGTGAATCCCTGATCGCGAAAATGCTCTGCAATGCGCAGGAAACAGGAAGCTGCTTCCTCTTTTTCTCCCGCGCGCGCCAAAAGATCTCCCAACATGTTGAGAGTGGTGAGATCGTCCGCATCATGTTTGATGATTTGACGATACTCTTTAATGGCGGCGCTGATCTTCCCCTGCGAGAGGAATTTCTCAGCAGCCTTTATGACCTTAGCTTTTTCGAAAGCCATCAAGGGTA
>DATBRN010000128.1:0-6238 GCA_036560225.1 Pyrinomonadaceae bacterium
TGCGGGATGTAACGCATTGACCACTGTACCTTCAGGAGCGATTACCTCAATAGGTTCCATCAAACCGGCACTAGCCGGCACATCACCCTGGAGTAGACAACGAAAGACATAGGACACGGCAGAAACCGTGATTGCTTCGACCGCATTGATTGGACCGCTAACCTGAGGTGCGCTGCCTGTGAAGTCAACACTCGCACCTTGACCCTTGATGCTTATTCGTACCCTGATGGGAACTTCCTGATCACTGATCCCATCATCATCCAGTGCGTCTTCTGCATCGTAATTACCGTCAGGAATCGACTCGATAGCATGTCGCATGAGCCGCGCGGAGTATTCGATCAGATGCGTCGCATACTCGGCCGCTTCCTGTTTGCCGCGACGTTCGACGATCTCCAACAGTCGTGTGGCGCCTGTTTTCAATGAACCGATCTGAGCATGAAAATCGCCACGTCGCTCAGCGTGACTGCGAACATTTGCCAGGATCAAACGCATGACATCTTCATCAAGCTCACCGTTTCTTACCAGGCGAATGGGCGGGATGCATAAGCCTTCGCCGTAGATATCTGTCGCCATGCCCATCGACCCAGGCGTCGCCCCGCCGATGTCGGCATGATGCGCACGGTTGGCAACGAAAAAGAGACAGTCGGCACTCGGCGGTCGGCGGGACGCAGGAGCAAACGCTTTTGTTCTTCCTGCCGTCTGCCGTCTGCCGACTGCCGACTGACCAAAGACCGGCATCACAAGCGTGACATCTGGCAGATGTGTGCCACCGGCAAATGGGTCGTTTAGCGCTACCACGTCTCCGCATTGGAGATCGATCTTCCTTAACGCAGAGGCTACAGCCATTGGCATTGAGCCCAGATGAACCGGCATGTGATCGCCCTGCGCGATCACCCGGCCGTGATGATCGAACACGGCGCAAGAGTAATCACGGCGCTCTTTGATGTTTGGCGAAAAGCCAGTTCGCCTAAGAGCAATACCCATTTCCTCAGCAACAGAGGTATAGAGCGCACGATAGATCTCCAACGTTGTTGGATCAAACTGCTTCATGGTGTTAACCACCAACGCGGCAAAAGCGCCAAGTGACGTTGTTACTAACCGCCAGGTCTCCAAGAGCGCCCAGAAGTAAAGCTCAACTAGATAATGCTCAGTTGGGAAGGTGGGCTTGCCCCCGCTCTTCCTTGCCAATCAATCTAGTTTGTTTTTTAACCACAGCGGGGGCAGGCCCGCCTTCCTAACCTGCAAAATTTACTTCCGTTGACCGATTAAATTTCCACTGGCTTGTTTTTCAGAGCCAGCGGGGCAAGCCCACCTTCTCAACCTCCGAATTCAGGTTACCTGGATGATTAAATTCCCATAGCCATCAACTTTAGCCTTCACCCCAGGAGGAATCAGTGTAGTTGAAGAGTATTCCGTCACAATACACGGCGCCCGAAGCTGTGAGCCTGCCTTCAACTCAGGCCGCCGGTAGACCGCAACACTAAGTTTCTTTCCGTCCATATAAGCGATCACATTCCTGGTTGCTTTTGCGAACGACTTTCGGCGCGTTGCATTACCGCGCCGCTCGTCCAACTTCTCCACAATTCCGCTTGATCGAAGACGCGCGCTCACGATTTCCACAATGTTTGATTCCTGTGCATAGCCGTAGCGCTCACGATGCGCGCGGTGAAAACCAGCGGCGAGATTCTCGCCCGCGTATTTGATATCGAGCTCAAACGACTGACCTTTGTAGCGGAGCGCGAGTGAGCGCTCATGCTTTTGTTTATTTGGCGCAAAGCCCTCGCGGCGCAGAGCACCAGCAGCAACGCGTTCCATTTCTCTGAAGGTTCTCTCCAACTTCTTTTCAACTCCGGGCGAAGACTCCAACATCGTGGTGCGGCTTTGATCCTTAACTACATCAGCCGTTAGTACCCCAATCGCCGAAAGTGCTCCGGCGGAATTTGGCACGATGATGCGAGGAATCCGCAGAGCATGCGCCAGATCCACTGCGTGAAGCCCGCCGGCGCCGCCAAAAGGAAGCAAAGCAAACTCCCGGCTGTCGTAACCGCGCTCAACTGAGATTCGCCGCAAGGCACGCTCCATGTTTGTGTTTGCCACCGACAACACGCCCGCCGCCGCTTCGATTGGAGTAATCTGACGGCGAGCGGCTGTGCTCATTTCGCGCGCGAGTTGGCCCAACGCCTTTCGCGAGCGCTCTTCATCAAGCGTAAAGTCGCCGCCAAGCAAGCCCGCGCCGCCAAAGTGGCCGAGTATTAGATGAGCGTCGGTCACCGTTGGCAAAAGCGATCGCCCGTAGCACGCTGGGCCAGGATCTGCTCCCGCTGATTCAGGACCGACGCGCAACGAACCTCCCTCGTCAACTCTCGCAATCGAACCGCCACCGGCGCCGACCGTGTGGATGTCCATTACGGAAACCGAAACCGGCAAGCCTGCCACGGTCGCTTCATTAGTCATGCGCAAGCCGTCGCGCTCGCAAAGAGCAACGTCGGTAGATGTTCCACCCATGTCGAAGGTAATGATTCTTTCAAAACCTGCCGCTCGCGCAGACCCTAGGGCGCCGACCACTCCGCCCGCCGGCCCGGAAAGAATTGTGCGTACCGGCTCGTCTGCCGCAACCGATGCGGAGATGCTGCCGCCGGAAGACTGCATAACACGCAGACGCGGCGTCTTCATTGCCAGACGCTTGAGATAAGTGCCCATCAGCGGCTGGAGGTAAGCATTGATTGTCACGGTTGAGGTACGCTCAAACTCGCGATACTCAGGAAGAATCTTGTGAGAAACTGAAAGCGGAATATTGAGAACGGAAAGCGCCTGGGCTACTTCTTCTTCATGCGTGGCATCGACAAAAGAGAAGAGGAGGCAAATTGCCACGGAATCAACTTTCTCCCTTCTGAGTTGTTTAACTAAGGTGGCTACCTCCGCTTTGTCTGGCGACTCAAGTACCTCGCCAGCCGACGTCACGCGTTCACCCAATCCAAAGCGAAGATTCTCCGGCACCAGCGGAAGCGGTTGGACCGCATTCAAGTTGTAAAGCTCGGGGCGTGCCTGCCGGCCGATCACCAGAACATCTTCAAATCCGCGCGTTGTGATAAGTGCAGTGCGCGCACCGCGTCGTTCGAGTAATGTATTCGTGCCCACGGTGGTGCCGTGAACTACTTCGATGCTCTTGAGCAGTGCTCCTGTCTTTTCGGAGATAACGCGCAGACCTTCTGCGATGGCGCGTGAGGGATCAGAAGGAGTGGACGCGAGCTTGAATACCTCTAATCGGCCGCTTGCCTCGAAAACAAAATCCGTAAACGTTCCGCCGGTATCGACACCGACACGAACCCTGCGAGCACGCTTTGGTGATCGCCCCTTTCGGATTTTCTTTGTGACCATTTGCCGCGGACGGAATACAGGACCTTTCCAGTTGTCATTTCACATTTCTCATTTGTCATTTGTCATTGAAACCTAATACCCCACACCATCTGCTCGGCAATGAAAAATGAAAAAGGAAAAATGAAAAATGAGAAATGGAAAATCGTTTTCGTCTTCGCCTGCCGGTTGTTCACTCAACAGAGACCCAGCAGCGACTCTCATTCGAGGCTCGCGCTGCATCGAGTACCAACTGCACGCGATAGCCATCTTCGAACGTGGCAGCACCTTCGACAGTCTTTTGACCTTCACGGAGCGCAGCAATCAATGCGCATGAGAATGCAGTGAAGCCTCCCGACCAACTTCCCTCGTGCATCCCAGGGGCCATGGCATCCTGATCAACCTGCACCGGCCGCCAAGCGCCTGAACCTGCCGGCGAATGCCAGAGCTCGCCGGTCTCCTCAACCATCAGTGCCCCATTAGTCCCATAAACTTCCAACTGGTTTTGCAGTTTTCCTGATTCAACAACGGAAAGAGAGGCCGCGCCCGTAGCCCCTTTTGTCAATGACGACTCAGCAAACCGTAAGAACATTCTGACCGCGTCATCCGAAGTCACTGAGCGCATCGTCCCGCTCGACTTGTCGGGACGTTCGGCAACGTGAGTAGATAGCATGCAGGAAACCTCGCTCACTTCTGCGTCGAGCATCCAACGAAACGAATCCACCGCATGTGAGCCGATCGCGCCAAGCGTACCGCCACCCATCTTCTCATCCGACCACCAGTCCCAGTTTCCCAACACCCCGCGATAATCGGAACGAAAAACATAGTTACAATGACGTACAGTCCCGATTGCACCACTGTGCAACATCGCTCGCATCTTTCGCCGGCTGTTGAGAAATCGTAGTTCGTGATCGATTAAGTTGAGCACGTCAGCTTCATGCGCCTGATCGGTCATGCGCCTGGCCTCAGCAGCGTCCATCGCCATCGGCTTTTCGCAGAGCACGGCTTTACCTTGTTCCAACGCGGCGAGCGTGATTTCCATATGCATTGCGGGAGGAGTGACTACGCTTACCAAATCGACGTCATCTCTGGCGACAAGCTCTTTCCAATCATTAGGCACGTGGTCAATGCCAAACTCCTGAGCGACGCTCGCGGCGTGTTCGCGATGCCGGCTCGTAATCGCGACTATGCGCGCGCCCTTGCAGTTGCTAAAGCCGGGAATCTGCGTCGTGCGGGCAAAGCCGGCGCCCACAATCCCGATACGAATAGTTTTGTCATCACTGAGTTTCTTCAAAGCTCTCTCCGAAATGTCAGGTCACATTGTGCTCCGTCAGAGTACACGATCGCGCCATTTTTTTGCCATCGGAGTTTTTACCGATGCGAGAAACTGTCTGGCCCAAGTTTGAGCGGCGGTTTGCACTAGTCGGGTTGAGTGTCTTTGCACGCTTGCGCGTACGGTGAACGCTCAACGGGCGAGGCGCACGCGGTCTTCAGGAAAGCGAGCAAACTCGGTATCAGGCCTTTGGTATTGTGGGTAAGTCTTTACCAACAAGCCGGGCGTGGGTGGGATGCATGGCGATGTATTGTGCAATTCGTGGAAGCCTCGCTCGGTTGGGGCCGCTTCCGTGCGGCAAGCTTTTAGTCCAGATGATGAGGTCACCTGACTTACCCGCGATGGGAATGGCGCCTAGTCGCTCCAGGTCTTGCCTGCGCGGATCCGCATCGGCCGGTAAACTCTTAAGCCAATGCGAAATTCGCCGGTGAAATCCGAGTACACACCTGAATGCTCCCTGATCGGCTGAGGTGTCTGTAAGATAGAGTAATCCCGACACGCCGAAGGGAATCGGCGGATCGAGACGTGTATCCCAGTGAAGATGTGGACCCGGAAAGCGCCAGCCATCACGCTCAGGCGGATTAAAGCTAACACGATCCACAGTCACCCACAGATCGGCAGTACGCCAGATCTGCGCAAAGGCTTTACGGATACGTTGCGAGCGGCGGTTGGCCGCCAGCGCAGGATGGTGAAAGAACTGCAGCATGATGCCGTACGTTCCGGGCGTCTTGTACCAGGTGTCCGGGTCAGAAGAATCTGCACCCATAAACTCCCAAATCGATCCTTCCGCTGCCTCGCAATTCTCCTTTGAAACAGCATCGTGCACTATGACGTAGCCATTCTCTTTCCAAAAAGAAAGATCGTCTGCACTAAGAACGGGCGCGGCACTTTCAATCTCCTCAATCTGTTCTTGCACCGCTTTGCTGTAACTAGTTCCACTGATGGCGGAGTTAATCCTATCGATGCACGTTCTATCAATGGTTCCTTCATTCTTCTGCAGTATCCAGTGCTCAAACTCGCTGTAGCCAGGCGCTTGTTGCGCGAGATATTGAAGCGTTTCCTCCAAGGATAGTCCCAATCCGTGGATAACTACTCTGTCGAGATCCCATTCATTTGCTCGATCACCATTGCGCGGACGGCTCTGGTGCGAGGTGACTCGCGACCAGAGCCGCTTTAGGTGCAACACACCCAGCGAGCCGACTTCCGTCGAACTGACTAGCGAGTTCTCTTCTTTCATCCTTGGGACTTGGCCAATTTGTAGGTTAGGCAGGTGGCTCAAACTCCACCAATTTGCCGGTTTGGAAGAATGACCCAAGCCTCGTTGGCGTACGCAATTTTTTGGGTTTTCCTGGTACCTGTTGCGAACCGGCTCTTACCCATGTATCAAGCAAACGCTTCTCGAAACGCGCGCCGCGACGCCAATGCGGCGACGACGTAGCACGCGCTTCCCATCAACATTGCCGCCTGAAATCCCGCCATCAGCGCTACAAAGACGGTAACTATGGATCCAATAACGGACATGATCCCGTTAAGCCCCCAGTAAAAAGGAGG
>DATBRN010000129.1:0-12183 GCA_036560225.1 Pyrinomonadaceae bacterium
GGCAGTATCCTGATTCGCATTGGCGCAAAGCTCGAAACTCAAAGCTCGAAACTCGAAGCTCGGAACTCGGAACCCGAAACCCGAAACTCGGAACTCGGAACTCGAAACTCGGAACTCGGAACTTTCAGTTGTGCGTAGCGAGAAATGGCATTTGAGATTGTAGTTGTGGGAAGCTCGACCGGCGGCCTGAAAGCATTGCAGACCTTGCTTTCCAGACTGCCTCAGGATTTTCCTTTGCCAATCGTTATTGTGCAGCACCGAGGGAAGGACTTTGAGAGCGGCTTGTGCGAATTCTTGAGTAAGCGGAGCAACGTGCCAATTACAGAACCGGAAGATAAGGAACCAGTGCAACCCAACCGAGTATATCTCGCGCCCCGAGACTATCATTTGCTGATTGCAAATCAGAGTTTTGCCTTGTCGACGGATCCGCCAGTCGGATTTGCGCGTCCGTCAGTCGATGTGCTCTTCGAGTCGGTCGCTGACGAATATCAGGACCGGGCCATCGGCGTTATCCTGACTGGCGCCAATCGCGACGGCGCGCACGGGTTGGCGGCAATAAAGTCGCGTGGTGGAGTGACAATGGTCGAAGATCCGGATTCGGCAGCGTGCCGCGAAATGCCTGACGCGGCGATCGCCCAAACCAGACCAGACTGGATTCTTCCTTTAGAAGAGATACCCCTACGACTTAGCAAACTGAGTGAATCCCCCAAGCACGAATTAACCGGCGGCAAGTTGCGCGAGGAAACCGTGCATTATGGGAACTGAAGAACCGATCAATATTCTGATGGTTGACGACAGCCCGACGAACCTGTTGGCGCTGGAATCTATACTGCACGGTACCGAAAGAAATCTGGTGAGTGCGTCTTCGGGCGATGATGCGCTTAGGTATCTTCTGGACAACGAAGTTGCGGTAATCCTCATGGATGTCTACATGCCGGGACTGGATGGCCTCGAAACCGCCGAACTGATCCGAGGCCGCGATCGATCGCGCAACATACCCATTATCTTTTTGACCGCCGACAGCACGGGCGGCCGCCATTTGAGCCGCGGCTATTCGCTGGGTGCGGTTGATTACATTGTGAAGCCGATAGAGCCAGATATTCTGCGATCGAAGGTCGCGGTCTTTGTCGAGCTGTTCAAGAAGACTCAGGAAATAAAGCGTCAGGCCGAGTTGCTCGAAGAAAAGAACCTGGAGCTCGAAAACGCAAACCTGGCCCGCCTCAACATGCTTATTGATCTCGGGCAGGAGTTAGCCGCCGAACATCATCCCGCGAGGGTTTTGGAAAGCTTTTGCCGCGAGGCCAGAAGTATCGTCGGCGCGCAGGAGTCGGCAGTCGGTATGCTCGAGGATGACGGCGAAACCTTGCGCTATTTCTTCCGGTTTGCTGCGTCCGCAGACGACCCGACGGACGATCGCGTCCCACAGGTTGTCGAGCGAGCATTAAGGTATTTGGTTATCAAACGTCGTCCGTTGCGGCTATCCGATTCCGATGATTTGCTCCGGACAAATGGAGAGACGTCTGGCCTCGTGCGCTCCTTCCTGGGAGCGCCGATATTTTCGGCCGCCGGAGTTTGCGGTTGGGTTTACCTTCTCAACAAACTGAACGCAGATGATTTCAGCGAAGCGGATGAGCGCCTGGCCGCCACGCTCGCCACCCAGGTAGCCAGTGCTTACGAAAACGCGATGCTTTACACTAATGCGCAACGACACGCAAGCGAGTTGCTGTTGGAGATCACTGAGCGCAGGCAGGCCGAAGAAGAACGCGCCCAAATGTTGGTCCGCGAGAAAGCTGCGCGGGCCGAGGCAGAGCAGGCAAACCGCACGAAAGATGAATTCCTGGCTACCCTTTCTCACGAACTGCGAACACCGTTATCCGCCATCCTTGGTTGGAGTCATCTCGTTCGCACGGGAAAGCTCGACGATGCACAAATGTCTCGCGCGTTTGAAACTATCGAACGCAACGCGCGGTCGCAGTCTCAACTAATTGATGATCTGCTCGATGTTTCACGAATTATCACCGGCAAGTTGCAAATTGAAGCTCGCCCGGTTGATCTCTTCGCGGTGATTGAAGCTGCAAGCGATGCAGTTCGCCCGGCAATCGAAGCGAAGGAGATTCAGTTTGAGACTATGTTGGATACTGATGCTTGTTTCGTTCCCGGTGACATAAACCGCTTGCAACAGATCTTCTGGAATCTTTTCAGCAATGCCACTAAGTTTACTCCGGCTCGGGGTCAAGTCCGCGTCGAGGCTAAGCGGTCCGGAGAGCGGGTTCGGATTGCTGTGAAGGATTCAGGAATCGGCATTACTCCAGAATTTCTTCCGTATATATTCGATCGCTTTCGTCAGGCTGACGGCTCCACCACCAGATTGCACGGTGGGTTGGGACTGGGCCTTTCGATTGTGAAGCACCTGATCCAGTTGCACAACGGTGCGATCGAAGTCGAAAGCGAGGGAAAAGGTAAGGGCGCAACTTTTACGGTGACGCTTCCTCTAGCCGCTGCTGAATCTGTAGAGGCTATTGAAGAGACTGTACCCGCCGGGCGGGAAGGTAACGGGCTGCCTGAAGGTTTTTCCAAAGTCCTTGACGGACTCCGCATTCTGGTAGTCGACGATGAAGCTGATTCGCGCGAGTTGGTAACTGCCATCCTGACCCGGTGCGGCAGCAAAGTAAAGTGTTGCGAGTCGACGGCAGAGGCACTTCAGGTATTTCGTGAGTGGGGACCGGATCTTGTTATCAGTGACATAGGGATGCCGAACGAAGACGGTTATGCTCTGATTACGAAACTGAGAAAGCTGAGATTGAAGCGAGCTAAGGAAGTGCCCGCCATAGCCCTCACCGCATATGCCACCGATGACGACCGGACGCGTGCCCTCTCCGCTGGTTTTCAGGTGCACGTTGCCAAACCAATCGAGCCCGAGGAGCTGGTGCGCTCGATTGCCGGTGCTGCCGGACGTAAGATCTAGTAAACCCTCCTTATTCACCAGCGTGGGGCAAGGCGGGGTCCCCAGCGGGGCAGCCCGCTGGGTGCTAAGCCCACCTTCCAATTGCTTTACGAGCTGAGTGGTAACGAGTCAACACAAACTAACAACCACGTAAAGCAAACTGTTAGTTTGCGGTGTTACGATTCCTCTCAAGCTGGATTGTAACGGGTCAACGCAAACTAACAGTTTGCTTTACGAAAGAGGAAAGCGGAACTCAAATGAGAATTCCACTGAAATATGGATTGATCATTACTCTTGGGGGGATCGCCTGGGTAGTTATCACGCACTTGCTCATCACAGATCCCACTTCGCCAGTTCACCGATTCGGCGCTGGGATTTTCCTTAATATCTTTGAGATTGCCGGAATCTACCTTGCCATCTCTAGCCTGCGCAACAGCGGCGCTGAATTCAGTTTCAAGGCGGGGATAAAGACCGGTGTCGCCACCGCGTTCGTTTACGCGATCTCTTTCTGCGTGTTTTTTGTGGTGGCGCTACTTGTCGTCGGTTCCAAGTTATTGGCGGGCGAGCCAGGCGCTCAGAATATCCCGCCGTGGCAAGCAGCTAGTGGCGCTTTCGTTGGGTTGTTTTTCGGCGCAATGATCTTCGGCCTCATCTACTCGACGCTAATATCTTTCTTTCTCGCCAGACATCGTCAGCCGTAGCTAAGAGCGAAGGCAAACCACGCTCTGTGAAATCTATTTCTTGACGCTCAGGAGCCCACCTGAGTACCTAAATGTCGTGGGAGCCCACTTGGCGATCTGGGTAAGCACTTCTTCAGTCATAGCGACTGCGTAATTAAACTTTCGGTCAACTGAGGTTTGCACACCGACCAGCTGACAAACCGTTTTGCCCGCTTGCTCGAGGTGGCGCCAGACTGGGCTTCCACTTTGGCCATGTTCTGTATCAATGAAATTGCAGATAACGTTGCGGAAGACATCCGGCCACCGTTCCCTTAAACGCTTTGTGTCCGTGTTATCAAGGCCCACGCCGGGCGCTATTACCTGCTTCTTTCTAAGACCTTTCGGATATCCAGCGGAAAAAAGCTTAACGCCATTGAGATCCTTTTGCGTCACAGCGCGTATCTCAAAGCCACCACCTGAATCACCCCAGTATCCCAGCTTGACCTTACGCTTCTCGGCGACAGGATTTCTTATCTTTAATTCGAATTCGCGGTCGCCGATGGATTTCTCGAGCTCGATCAAAGCGTAATCGCAACTTTTGGAATCTTTGGCGCACTCCGGCTTGTGTCGATGGGGCCCCATCCAGCCGCTAAACGGATCAATGCCGTCGATCCTCTGAGCCAGACCTCTTCCGTCATGGCCTGGATAGACAACGACTCTTGCGGCCTCCTCGTACTGGCGAATGCCCTTGCTGCCATCTATCTCATCAGTAATCACGTGCGCTGCTGTGAGCACATGTCTGGGACTGATGAGCAGGCCTGAACCCCACCCATAGGAACCACTTTCGTATTGGGGATTCAAGAGACAAATCCAGCGAAAAGGCCGGTCGATGGTGTTAGAGGTGAGCTCTCGATCGTCTTTCTCGTAAATGCCCGACGGTTCGGGTTCCGTTGCGCCCTCAAGCCCTGAGTCCATGGTCTCAGGTGTTCCAGGAGGTCCACCCTGGCCCAAATGCGCGTGGTAGTATCGCAATGGAGACGGCAACTCCGTTCGAAGTACGCGCACCATGACGTCGCGTGTAGCGGGCCCGACCTTGCCATCGGCTTCGAGCCCATAGTCCTGTTGAAAACGTTTGAGTGCATTGCGCAGTTCGTCCGTCATCTTGCCGAGTGGAGTGGAGATTAGTCTTCTATAGATCCACTCCATCGCAACCTGGTTCAACGCTACGTTAGTTGCCACATCCAGAACGCCGCTCGGTTCCAACTCTGACATTTCCTGAAAGCATTCCAGGGCATGGCTGGTGCTAGAGCCAAACTTTCCGTCGACTAGTAAGTCGTGCTGCTCACCCGCGACTTTCAGGATGGTCTGATACCAGGTCGTTATTTCAGTAAGATTGCTTTGCACCATAGCGGCCTCTTAAGATCAGCTTCGCCGGTTACGGTACCAGCACAACCTTACCGATGTTTTTTCGCTCTTCCATGTAGTTGTGTGCATCGCCCGCCTGCGCAAAAGGAAAAGCTTTATCTACAAATGGATTGATCCAGCCTTCACTGACTCCTTCCAGGATCACATTCATCCAGGTCGCAACTTTCTCCGGTTCATGCCACAAGTGGCCAAGGTTTAACCCGAATACGCCACGGTTCTTATTGAGTAAGCCAAGCGGATGAAATCTTGGCATCTGCACCGCAGCTTTTATCAACTTCAATTTTCCTTTCAAACCGTTGGCGGATGCGGCTGAAACGCCAAACATCCCAAGCCGGCCCGTATGCCTCAGAGCCGCATAACTCTTTTTCCAGTGAGCACCACCAATTGGATCAATCACCAGCTCAACGCCGCGTCCGTTCGTCAGTTGCTTCAAGACAGGAAGCCAGTCCTGGTTGCGATAATCGATTGGATGGTCGAGACCGCGCTTGCGAAGGAACTCATGCTTTCCGGGACTCGCTGTGCCGAAAGTCATTGCTCCAATCTTTTTTGCGATATCGAGTGCGGCGAGGCCGACGCCGCCACCGGCATTGTGAATCAACACCGATTCGTTCGGCTGCAGTGAGCCCATCACGTATAGCAGCGCGTAGGCGGTTAGGTAGTTGACGGGAATTGCTGCCGCTTGTTCGAAGCTTAGCGATTCGGGCTTCTCAAAGATCTGAGCAGCACTGACGGCAACCTTCTCCGCTTGCCCGCCAAAACGCGTCAGGGCCACAACCTCTTTGCCGAGTAGACCCGGATCAACATCTTCGCCGACTGCTTCAACGACGCCGGCAACTTCGTAACCCATTACGCAAGGCTTCTTAGGACCATCCGGATAAAGTCCCTGACGCGCGAGTATATCGGCGAAGTTCAAGCCGGCAGCTTTTGTCTGGATCACCACTTCACCTTTCAGTGGCTTCGGGTCCGGCGCGTCCTGAACTTTGAGCACTTCGACTCCGCCGTTTTGCGTAGTAACCAGTTGTCGCATTTAGCCTCCCGGCTCCGGTGTGGTCTCAGGTGGTAAAAACTACTTTCAAACTGCTGGCTTTGTCTTCATAGGGGAAGGCCCACGGTTGAGAGATGTGCTTAGCTGATCCAGTCTTCAGAATTGTTTGTACAACTGAGAGGCGCAGGGCTTGTGAGGGCCCTGCGCCCGGAGTTTGACTCTGAGTCGTTTGCCGAAACGCGTTTTTATGACGCGCTTTTGGCCGCGGTATCGGTCGTCGTTTTATTCGGCTGCGGTGTGATCCGAAGATACGGCTTTGGCGCTTTCCAACCGGCGGGAAACTTCGCCTTCGCGTCTTCATCCGACATTGAAGGAACGATGATCACGTCGTCGCCGTCTTTCCAATTAACCGGAGTGGCCACGCTGTACTTGGCAGTAAGCTGTAGCGAATCGATCACTCGCAGAATCTCGTCAAAGTTGCGGCCGGTGCTTGCCGGATAAGTGATCATCAGTTTGATCTTCTTGTCTGGCCCAACAATGTAAACTGAACGCACGGTAAAGACGTCACTAATCTCCGGATGGATCATGTCGTACAATTCGGCGATCTTGTGATCCGGATCCGCAATGACCGGAAAGTTGAGAGCCGTTCCCTGGGTCTCGCGAATGTCTTCTGCCCACCTCTTATGTGAATCAGTGGGGTCTACACTGAGGCCGATAACCTTGACGTTGCGCTTGTCGAATTCGGGTTTGAGGCGTGCGCACTCCCCAAGCTCGGTGGTGCAAACCGGCGTGAAATCCTTCGGGTGTGAAAAAAGCACGGCCCAGCTATCGCCGATCCATTCGTGAAAGCGAATCGGGCCGTCAGTCGATTCTGCTGTGAAATCAGGGGCAGTGTCACCTAAACGTAAAGCCATTTCGATCTCCTTCCATTGATAAAGAGTAATCTCCCTTTTGCTAGCTATAAGGGAGAGGTTCCTGGTTGGTCGTTGTATGAAGTCCTAACCGCTTTTACATCCAAGTCGGCGCTAAGTCAAATTCCAATGGTCTTCCGACTGGCGGCTTTTGTCGTGCCGTTATGGTTTAACATGTGTTCAGGTTAATGTATTATCTTGACATCCCCTGGCCAACGGCCATTTCAAGTCCCTTCCCCACTTTTCGTCTGGAACTATGTCTGCGCAAGAGTCCAAGCTGGAATTAAGCCGAATACTTCGTGAGCAGGAGGACGTGCGGCCGGACCTGTATCGAGCAATTTTCAGACATTCCCGTGAACCGATTGCGATAATCGACACGCAGGGTAATTACCTGGAACAGAATGCGGCCCACGCCGAATTGCTGGGTTACTCCGACGATGAACTCAAAAACCAAACTCCCGCTATCCATCTCGGCGAGGAGACTTTTGCAGAGGTGGCGCGAGAGTTAGCCCAAACCGGCCTGTACCGGGGAGAGGTGGTTAGCAGAACGAAGGACGGAGCGGCGAGGCACATCGAATTGTCGGCTTTCGTAATGTGCGACGAATCGGGCCAGCCGCTTTGCTACGTCGGCATCAAGCGCGACATCACCGAACATAAGCAAGCAGAACGAGCGCTGTTGCGAAGCGAAGCTCAGTTGACCGACTTTTTCGAGAATGCAGCGGTTGGCCTGCATTGGATGGGACCCGATGGGACTGTATTGCGTGTAAATCAAGCCGAGCTGGATATGCTTGGCTACACACGCGAGGAATATGAAGGACATCCTATCGCCGAGTTTCATGCTGACCAGCACGTTATTGAAGACATTCTCAAGCGCCTCAGTCTTGGCGAAGTGCTTCGGGAATACGATGCCCGAATGCGTTGCAAGGACGGTTCTTTAAAGCTTGTTCGAATCAACTCCAACGTCTATCGAGAAGATGGCAAGTTTATTCACACTCGTTGCTTCACGCGAGATATCACGGAGCGAAGACGAATTGCAAACCGACTGACACTGCAGTATGCGGTAACGAACATCCTTTCAGAGTCGAAGGACCTTGTTGAGAGTCTGAAAGACATTCTGCAAGCCTTTTGCGAGAGCCTTGACTGGGCGATCGGTGCTTTGTGGAGAGTTGATCTGCAGACCGAATCAATGCACTGCCTCACCATTTGTCATGCGACTTCGCTGGCGACCCCGGAATTCGATCGGCTGAGCCGAAACAGTACATTCAAAAGAGGCGTAGGACTGCCGGGACGGATCTGGGAACTCGGCAAGCCTACCTGTATTAATAATGTCTCAGCAGACAGAAACTTTCCTCGAGCTGCGGTGGCCAACCGGGAGGGTCTTCGAGGGGCCTTTGGATTCCCGATCCTCGTGGGCAACGACGTTTGGGGAGCAATGGAATTTTTCAGTCCTGAAATCAGAGAACCCGACGATGAGTTGCTAAACTTGGTGGCGGGCATCAGCGGACAGATTGGGCAGTTTACAAAACGACGACGCGCTGAAGAAGACCTAGCCGAATTGCTTAAGCGTGAGCAGGCGGCACGTGCCGATGCTGAAAGGGCTAATCGTTTAAAGGATGAGTTTTTGGCCACCCTTTCTCACGAGCTGCGAACCCCTCTCAATGCTGTCATAGGTTGGTCGCGAATGGTGGCGTCCGGCCGGCTGGATCGTGAAAGCTCAAAGCATGCTCTCGAAGTCGTTGAACGAAATGCATGGGCGCAAAAACAGATTATCGAAGACATACTGGACGTCTCACGAGTAATAACCGGCAAACTGCAACTTAACCTTAGCTCTGTTGATCTGGTCGCCGTGGTCGATGCCGCCCTTGATGCAGTGCGCCCGGCGATGGAAGCGAAGGAGATCCAGATCGAGACTTTGATAGACGCAGGCTTGCGGATGATCTCCGGCGATGTCGATCGGCTGCAGCAAGTCGTTTGGAATATCCTTTCAAACGCCGCGAAGTTCACGCCGAATGGCGGCAAAGTCGAGATTTCCGTCAGCCAAACTCCAGCACACGTGGTTATCCAGGTTAAGGACAGTGGGCCAGGAATTGAGCCGACATTTCTGCCGCACGTGTTTGAACGATTCCGTCAAGCTGATGGCTCAACTACGCGAACTCATGGCGGCCTTGGGCTTGGCCTGGCAATCGTTCGACATCTGGTTGAACTTCATGGGGGGACGATAGCGGTGGAGAATCGCGAAGTTGGTCATGGCGCAATCTTCACCATTCGCCTGCCTCTGCCGAGTGGTGACCTCCGACCCGAAGCGTTGGCTCGCGCCGATGCGACATTTAAGGACACGCAATCTGAAGAAACAAGTCTGGAAGGACTACAGATTCTCATAGTTGATGATGAACCGGACACTTTGGATTTAATCACCGTAGAACTCGCACAACACGGCGCGTTAATCACTGCCGCTACAAGCGCTGAGGATGCGCTCAAGGCTCTCGAACAGGGTCACTTCGATTTGCTGATCAGCGACATAGGCATGCCGAAGATCGACGGTTACGATCTAATCCGGCAGATTCGCCAACAAGAAACTGGCAAAGACAAGCGCATTCCCGCTGTGGCGTTAACCGCCTACGCCAGGGTTCAGGATCGGATGCAGGCGATACTGGCGGGCTATGACACTCATATTGCGAAGCCTGTCGATGCCAATGAATTGGTGATGATCACAGCCAGTTTGGCCCGTAGACCAAGCAAAGGCTAGTACTGAGTGCTGAGTACTGAGTGCTGAGTACTGAGTGCTGAGTACTGAGTACTGAGTGTTGAGTACTGAGTAATGAGTAAGCGGTGGGAGGCTTTGACATTCTGTCAGTTCTAACTTGTCACCATTCTAGTCCGCTTGTTATCGTTTGACTCTGCGTCACTCTCGAGTGATCACTTAGTACTCAGCACTCAGCACTCAGTACTCAGTACTCACTTACCTGATACAATAACCGGCATGCCGAAGCGCTGCGATTGGGCCAGGACTGACCTGATGATCGCATATCATGATAAGGAATGGGGTGTGCCGCTTCACGACGATCGCAAACTTTTTGAGTTTCTCATCCTTGAAGGTGCCCAGGCAGGACTTAGTTGGGAAATCATATTGAACAAGCGCGACGGTTATCGAGCTGCGTTTAGTGGTTTCGATCCGGTTAAGGTAGCGAAATATGGAGAACCGGATGTTGCGCGATTGCTGCAGGACGGGCGCATAGTTCGCAATCGCTTGAAGATTGCCGCAGCCATTCAAAACGCCAGGTCTTTTCTTGCGGTTAGCAAAGAATTTGGGAGCTTCGATCGTTATGTCTGGCAGTTTGTTGGCGGCGTCCCCAGGAAAAGAAAACGTGGTCAGGGAGTTCTGGCTTCTACTATCGAATCGGATGCGATGAGCAAGGACCTTCGCAGTCGCGGCTTCAAGTTTGTGGGAACCACCATCTGTTATGCTTTCATGCAAGCGGTTGGCATGGTCAACGATCACAATCACAGTTGCTTTCGGTTCAAGGAGATTGGTTAGTCGTCTGTTAACCCAGGAGTCTTCATCATGTTTCGAATTGTCGTTCTGGCGCTGACTATACTTATCTCTTTTGCAGCGCTCTCTTGCCAAAGCTACTCCACCGGCTTGCAGCGCAGCGTGCAGCGCGCAGATGAAACGGCAGCAATATCGGCGCTGCACACAGTAACGGTAGCTCAACAAACTTACTCAGCCACAACCGGTGGCGATTTTGGGACTTTTCAACAACTGACCGCCGGCGGCTATCTGGATCCGCGTTTTGACTCCAACAAACCGCAGATGAAGGACTATGTTTTGACGATGGAAGTAAAACCGAAGGCGGAAGGGCAGTCGCAGGGCTTCTATAGCTGCAACGCGGATCCGGAACCTGCTGGAGGTAAGGTAGGCTCACATTTTTACGCTGACTCGACTTCACCCGAGTTACACGTCCACCCTGATAGACCGGCGACCGCGAGTGATCCGATCCTTCGCCCGTAAAAAAGAGATTTTTCATATCTCATTTGACATTTTCCATTTGTCATCTGATTGATATCTCAATTGATTTTCGGCAATGGAAAATGAGAAATGACAAATGAAAAATGAGAAATGGATTGTGCCGCGTTGGGATCCAAGATGGATCAAGGAACAATCTCTTGTCCGGCGGCGTCACGCCGAAGTTGATCGATGATTGAGCGGATAGCGGGTGCAAGGCTTCCATTGGGCGCTAGCGCAAGATATTTCTCGTAGGCAGCCACTGCTTCTTTGTATTTCTGTTGCTTCTCATATACCGCACCAAGCATTTGGTAAATCACCGGCTCGGAATCCGAAAGCTGATCGAGCGCCTTGCGAAACTCGAGGATCGCATCGTCATACTGTCCCTTGTCTTCATAGATTCGTGCCAACCCCACGTGCGCTTCCGGCTGAAAGCCACGCGCCTCCCTGATTGCGCGGCGAAACGATTGAATTGCTTGTTCCGTGAACGCAGCCTCGCGATTGATGCGCCCTTCGACGGCCGAGGCTTCGGCGTAAGCAGGACGAGTGCGACGCGCTGCTTCAATTTCATCAAGAGCTGCCTGGTACTCGTTTAGATCGAGCAGGACGCGCGCCAAGCCAACATGGGCGGGTGGATGGGATGGGCGAAGTTTCAGAGTTGCGCGGTATAACTCGGCTGCCTTTTGTCTCGACGCGTCATCTCTCGCCTTCTCGCGCGCATCCTCGGCTTGTTGAAACGCGAGCTCCACCTGATCCGTGGTCCTTATCAGCTTCACAGCCACGCTTCGTCTGGACGCAAGCAACGGCATTGACACTTCCTTAAATCCCATTGCCCTCACTCGAAGAGTGTGACGGCCAGCTGAAACCTTCTTCAGCTCAAGCGTGCCCGACGCGTCACTTACACCCCGGCGAATATCGTCAATCCAAATGATCGCATTAGGTTCGGTGGTGATCGTTAAGGATCTCGAAGCCGGCAAGGTAGTTGTACTGCCTCGACGTTGAGAAACGATCGCTGTCGGGCAGGAGAGTAAAATAACTATAAAGACCGCGACCGCTAGAGACTTTCTATGAGCATTATGAGTCATGACGCACTGATTACCGTATGGGCTCAAGCTACTCTTCGTGGGTGGTCTCACCGCTCATTCGTTCTTTGTGCACTGTGGGATCTTGCGGTTCCGCTCCCGGCGTCGCACTTGTCGCCGGTCGTGTTGTAATCGCCCTCGTTCCAACCTCTGGACGAAACTTCCCATTGGCAT
>DATBRN010000130.1:0-9738 GCA_036560225.1 Pyrinomonadaceae bacterium
TATTAAGTCGATCTTGAATGGGGTTGTGGTCATCGGCGTAGTTCTGTGGCTGCTGAATGTTTTTGGACTGTTGAGCTCGCTCTCCGCGATCCATGTGGGGAAGTTGTCTTGACTCAGCGCGAACGGTGCATAGTTGCGGCGAAAAGGAGTCGCGATGGGCTTCCAACCTAACTGAAGAATCAGAGACCATAGAGTACAGGCTATGTTGTATTGGTCGCTGATGTTTCTTCTTGTTGCTCTAACCGCCAGCCTGCTGGCCATTGCTTTCACTGCGGCCGGTGCGCGTAAGATTTTGCCGGAGCCCTATCCACACACCCGCTGGGACTGGGCGACTTATATTCCAACTTGGTTCAGACGTATGCGCGTGAGTGCTCTGGCGGCGGCGCGGAAAATCCGTAGTAGCCGCTTCGCCAAACGACATTGGCAGAGAGGCGTCCTTAACCTGGTAATTTGCACAACGCCGGTTATAGCCGCTCTCGTATCAATCGGATTTTATCACGTCTATTTTGACCGAAGTGATTTGCCTGACATAGAAGCGTTCGCCCGCTTTGAGTTTCCTACCATCGGCACCGTCTATGATGCCAACGGCCAGCCGCTCATTGAACTGGCAAAGGAGTACCGGAAGATCACCAAGTATGAGGACATCCCACCGATTGTTCGCGATGCAATCATTGCTGCGGAAGACAAGAATTTCTTCTCACATAGCGGCGTTGACTATTCGGTCATTCCTCGCGTGCTGGGCAAAGTCAGGATTCGGTCTCTGGTGACCCGACTCATAGGACTCGGACGCCAAGACGAAGTTGAGAGTCCGGCGCTTCTCCCGCAAGGCGGATCGACGATCACCCAACAACTCGTGCGGGGTCATTTTCTAAAAAATCTGACGACGAAAGAAAACAGCAACCAGCTCCTGTATGCCGGGATCTTTCCTCACTCGCTGTCAAGCCTAGTCGGCGCGCGGACCGTCAACATGTTAGTTCGCAAGCTGGAAGAGATTCGCCTCTCGTTGTGGATCGAAAAAGAGATGCAGAAGCGTTTCGGTTCGAAACGCAACGCTAAGGAAGAAATTCTCGCCCGTTACGCCAGCTTCATTTACATGGGAAATAGTCAGTACGGGTTTGCGACGGCGGCCGAATACTATTTTGGCCGGCCGCTCGCCACGTTCACCGCCGATGACGCCGACAAGGCAGCGCTCCTCGCAGGCATCGCCAAGTCGCCTCGTTACTACGCGCCCAGCGCGAAGGAAACGGAGAGAGTCCTGCGCCGCAGAAACCAAACTCTGGCGCTTATGGCGGCAAACGGTTTTATTTCCCGGGACAGTGTGAATTCAGCCGAGCAGCGCCCGATTCAAGTGATCGCGCGGCGCAAAGACAAGATGCTTCCGGCGCCCGCGGTCCTTGGAACTATCCTTCAGGAGCTCAAAGGCCGGGGCGCGGACCTCACTGTTGAAAATCTCTTTCGCGGGCGTATTCAGGTTTACTCGACCGTGGATGCCCGGGTGCAGCAAATTGCCAACCAAGCACTGGAGCGCGGCCTCGAGCTTTACGAGCAGCGATACCCGAGTGCCAAAGGGATAATCCAAGGTTCTGTCGTGGTGCTGCGGAACCGCGATGCGAGCATCCTCGCCGAGACGGGCGGTCGTCAGTTCTACCAGGACCGCTCCGCCTTATACAGTGACTTTAACCGAGTCACGAATTCCCTGCGGCAACCTGGGTCAACGATGAAACCCATGGTTTATCTCGCTGCTTTTCGACAGGCAGGCGTTAATCTTGAGACCATGGTTCCCGACGAACCGATCGGTGTTCCGGACGGAGAGAAGCAGAGCACGAAATGGATCTCAAACTACGATGATCAATTCAAAGGCATGATTCCGGTCCGGGAGGCGCTCGCAGAATCCAGAAACGCCGTGGCGATTTGGCTCACAGGGCAGATTGGGATTGGCAGTGTCCTGCACACGTCACGGAGCTTAGGGGTCCAGACGCGATTGCAGCCCTATGCCACTACGGGGTTGGGCGCGTCCGAAGTGAATTTACTGGAGCTCGCCAACGCGTACCGCACCATGGCGTCGGGTATCCTCGCAGAGCCGTATCTGATCCGAAAAATCGTCCGCGATTCGGGCGAGGTGGCGGCCGATAACGAAATGCAGCGGTCTGCGGTCGATGTCAACGACTCCGCGCTCGCGCTTATTCAGGAAGGCCTGCGCGGTGTCGTGCGCATTCCCACCGGCACAGCTCATGCGCTTGACTCCGGCGTTTTCCCGATCGCGGTTATGGGCAAGACCGGGACCACTAATGAGTTCAGGGATGCGCTCTTTGTCGGCTCAACTTACGGCCCTGAAGGAATCACCGTCGCCGTCCGTATAGGCTTCGACGACAACCGTTCCCTCGGACCCAAAGAAACCGGCGGCAGGCTAGCGTTGCCGGTGTTCAAAGAACTCATGCTTAGAGTGTACCGTGAAAAGCTGGTAGGTCCCGTGCCGGAGTTTCCGCCTCAAATGGAACAGAACATTAACGATTATCTGGCAGGGGACTCGATCGTGAAGGGAGAACCCCCAAGTGCACTTAACCCTTCAAATCCACTGCCGCCGCTTTCGGCGCGCTTCGCGGATCGTGGCGAAGCGTCTCAACGACGGCCGTAGCATCGGCCGGTCTTTGGGCCATCGTCCAGAGCGTCCAGTATTAGACAGCAATCGGTCCCGGTTCCGTGCACGATGTGCATCGAATAGCATTTAGCTAAACAAGCGGCATTTCAAAAGGAGTCCCAGATGAAGATAGTAAAAGTTATTTTATTGGTGCTGGCGGTACTTCTACTGCCCAGATACGCCGATGCATTGGACCTCGGTTCTGTGCGCATCAGCTTTTTAGAAGGCGATGTCCAGATGAGGACGACCGAGGCGGGTGACTGGGTCCCCGCGGCTGTAAACACGCCTTTGGATGAAGGGGACGAGTTATGGGTGCCGGAGGGAGGAAGGATGGAGTTCCAGCTCAATACCGGGACCTCGGTGAGGCTGGACCAGAATTCAGCGCTGCAGATACTGACCCTGGAGAGGACTTCCTCCCAGTTTTATCTCTCCGAAGGACATATGTATGTGGATTACAATGCGCCGCGCGGCAACGTCATCCAGTTCGACACCCCCGTATCATCCTTGCGGTCCTATGACAGGTCAGTCTTCAGAGTCGATGTCCCTGACCAATTTACTGACGTCTCGGTGTTTAGGGGTTGGGTGGACGCGGAAGGAAGGGACGGCAACACGCGGGTTAACGCGGGCAGGACCCTGACGCTCGGAGGTCGAGAAGCGGAGTTAGCGCCGATCGGAAGGCCCGATGACTGGCAGAATTGGAATACGGAACGCGACCGGCGGTTCGCATCACGAGGAGACAGTTACCGATATCTTCCTGAAGAACTGAGGGTCTACTCGAGTGATTTAGATGACAGTGGCAGGTGGGTACAGGTCCCGGAATACGGTTATGTATGGACACCCCGGTCGGTATCAACGGACTGGGCGCCCTACAGAACGGGGAGATGGATGTGGAGAGGCGGAGATTATGTTTGGGTGGGCTCTGAGCCTTGGGGATGGACACCTTATCATTACGGCCGGTGGGCCCATGCTGCGCGGATCGGATGGTTTTGGATACCGCCACCGCAGCGCGAAGTCTACTGGGGGCCGGGATATGTGGGGTGGGTCAGGACTCGTGATCACGTCGCTTGGGTACCGCTTGCGCCGAGCGAGGTGTACTACGGTTATGGCAACTACGGTCCGAACAGTGTGGACATAAGAAAGCGCAATATACGGGAGATCAACATAACAAAAATCACTTACAGGAATGTCCAGGTGAACAACAGCGTGACGGTCATCAATAATAATACCTTCGTGACCGGACGGCGTGAAGCGGTCAATGTCAGAGAAAACCCGTTTTTGACCGAGAAGATACATATCGGCAGGCCAGATATAAAACCTGAGAGGGCGAGTTTTGCGCCGGTGGTAAAGATTATCGAGCCCGCCAGGCTGCCGCCGCAGCAAGTCAACCGGATAGCAGTGAAGGAACTGAAACAAGAAAGGCGGCTAGTCAAGGAGCAGAATCAGTCTGTGATCAATAAGGGTGAGCCCGTGAAAAACTTGGCCGTAAAGGCCGTGGAGCAACCGAAGAGCCCTGCTGAAAAAGTGCAAGAGCGGCGGCAGACGCAGTTGGAAAAGGGTAAGACCGGAGCAGCAGTGGAAAGCCCCAGAGAAAAGGCTGAGGAAAAGTCCGTAAGCCCCACCGAACCATCTGAGACAAAGGAAACAAAGGGCCGCAGGCAGCCAAGCCCTGAGCAGGCGATAAAGCAACCGGAGAGCGCTCGCGAAAAAGTGCAAGAGCGCCAGCAGACGCAGATGGAAAAGGGTAAGAGCGGTGCGCCAGTGGAGAACCCCAGAGTAAAGGGCGAAGAAAAGTCCGCAAGCCCGACCGAACCATCTGAGACAAAGGAAACAAAGGGCCGCAGGCAGTCAAGTCCTGAGCAGGCGGCGAAGCAACCGGAGAGCGCTCGCGAAAAAGTGCAAGAGCGCCAGCAGACGCAGATGGAAAAGGGTAAGAGCGGAGCGCCAGGGGAGAGCCCCAGAGTAAAGGGCGAGGAAAAGTCCGCAAGCCCCAGCGTAGCCACTGAGACGAAGGAGACTAGAGGCCGCAAGAGTCCTGCGCCAGTGTCTGAAACAAAACCTGAATCAACGGTGGAGCCAAGGGACAGAAAATCAACGCGGGCTGAAGAAAAGGCTGCAACCCAGATCAAATCGCCCGAGGTAATCGAGAGGAAAAGCGCAAGGCAGTCAGGCCCTGACGAAAAGGAAAAGCCAGCGCCAGGTCCGGCCAACGCCCCTGAGGCGAGGGGTGAAAGAAAAGGCGGCAAACAGACTGTGGTGGACCAGAAGGAATCAAAGGAAGAAAAGAAGGCCAAGAAAGAGGAACTCGCCAGCAAGGGAAAATCCACTGAGACTAAAGAAGAGAAGATCGAGAGAAAACAGAAGACTCTCGATTAGTCGGACGCTAATAAAGTTTAGATTTATTTTAAGACCGTCCAGTATTCGACAGCAACTTATTTCAATCTCGCGGATGTTTGAAAAGTTTTCATCGCCATTAATAACCCGATCCTTGCGCAAGGATCCGAACACTAAAAGGAGACAGGTATGTGGAACAAAGATGAGATCAAAGGCAAAGGTAAACAGATCGAGGGAGCTATCAAGGACAAGGCCGGAAAATTGGTCGGTAATCCCAACCTCGAAGCCAAAGGCAAGGCTGAACGCGTAACAGGTAAAGTTCAGGAGACAGTCGGCAAGGCGCGCCGGAAAACCGGTGAAGCGGTAGTGAAGACGGCCAAAGCCTTTGCCGGCAAACTATAGCTCGGGAGTTACCCGACTGGCTTAGGACATCGGCAGGCGGCAGAGAGAAAAGTTTTTGAATCGCCTCTCTGCCGCCGGTAATGAACAGCAGATCTGAAGCCGGAAAGCAGATGACATCGTGATTTATTCTTCATCGCCTTTTTCCCGCTTCGCCAAGTGGACGGCGCGAGCCACGGGCCATCCGGCTGCATTCATCATCGCCGCTTTGATCATCATAGTCTGGGGCGTCACAGGCCCGATATTCAAGTTCAGCGACACGTGGCAATTGGTCATAAACACGGGCACGACGATCGTCACATTCCTGATGGTATTTCTGATTCAGAATACCCAGAATCGCGATAGCCACGCCGTCCAACTCAAACTCGACGAGCTGATTCGCGCGGGGAGCGGCGCGCACAATGCCTTACTCGACCTCGAAGGCCTTGAAGAAGCAGACCTCGAGCGGTTTCGCGTGCGCTATGAAGAGCTCGCGCGCACGGCACGCGAAGCGTTGCGTCGTGGGGAATTGGATACCGGCACCCCGGAAGTCAGGCCGGATTAGATCACATCGCTTCGTTAACGGCCGTTCCCTAATCAAATTCGACCTTTTGGTCGAGCGATTCGACTCTCGCGACCTTTTTTTATCCTTGCTTCTCTAAAACCGGAAAGAAGGGGTCGGAAACTACAGCCTTTCTCCCAATGACAAGGTTTGGCACAGATAGTGCTCTCTTAGAGTGAAGAAGAATAGACAACCCAAATAAAGGAGAGACTATGGACACTCTATTGATCGTTCTTTTAGTGGTGCTTGTGCTCGGTGGTGGGGGCTGGGGTTACTCTCGTTGGCATCGGTAGCGCCCGCGGGCCATTGACCTGCCCGCGAAGTCGCCCCACTTAGAAAGTCCTCCAGAGCCTAGCTGTGGGCCCCTTTCAGATCGGTTTTGGTGAAATTTGAATCGCTTTGGGGTTCATTGCTAGCAGCTTGCTGCGAACCCTCTTCGTCAGAGTATTCGATACCCGGCTGCTGGCGGCGGGATAGTTCATTGATCCGGCTCTCAGGGGTGGCCAACGTTGTAACGCAACTCGATTGCGCACAAATTGCGTCGCAACAAACCGCGATGAAAGATTAGGAATTTAAGACGAAGCGAATCGAGATCCACGGTTAGCGCGTCGAACTCTGCAGTTCAGACGAAGGGCACCTGGTCGAGCAATCCGCAATCGATGTTGCTTATGGCCAAAGGAAGATGATGTTGCGATTAAACCTACAAAAGAGGATTGCCCACATAGACGAGATGCAGGACCCCCCCAATCCGAATAATATCACTGAATTTGAGTCCCCAAATGAGCCTCATCGGACGGTAAGACAACTAGCGAGGCCTCTCCCCCTGCGCCCGTTCTCTGAGTAATGTTATGGGCATTCTGGTTCAACGGTAAATCCCGATCACGCGAAAGAAAGGAGGAACTGACATGAACAATATTTTTTACATCATTGGTGTTGTTGTTGTGGTGCTCTTCATTGTCGGCTATTTCGGACTGAGTTAGCCCCGGAGCCTCGCGAGGGGACTTTCCCGATATTTTTTTCAAAACTGTCTAATACTGAACGGCAATCCCTCGCCAGTCAGCATATTAACCTGAAATGAATGAGGAATCGTCGCCATGGGTGGAATATTGCTAATGCCCGGCCCCCCACGAAATAACCCAGAGCAGAATCGAGTACCAATTCCCACTTCAAAGACAAATGGAAGGACGCGCGCTATAAAAGGAGGTTCGGCGAAATTAGCAGCTTGGGAAAAACTTAGCTGCGGGGTCCGATCATGGCCGCTCTGGCCGGTGCTGTAGGCGGGCTAACCGGGGCGCTAGTGGGCATGGGCATCCCTGAGTATGAGGCTAAACGGTACGAGGGAAAAATTAAAGAGGGCAACAATCTGATTTCAGTGCACGCGGAAAATAGCGATGAAGTAAAGCGCGCAAAGGATATTTTTGAACGTGCCGGCGCGCGCACGACATCTCGTATACCGAAGAAAAAAACATTCCCAAGCAGGAAGAAAGGCGCGCTTAGACCGCGCTTGTTGCGGGTCCGCGGGTCGAAGAGCGGACTCGCAACTTTTTTAGGAGGAATTATGAAGATCATAGAAAACGAGACGGGTGCAATGGGTTGGATCCTGCTATGGGCGATCGGCATTCCCGTGCCGATATTACGCGTGCTGTTCATGGTGCGCGGTTGCACATAATAAGAAATTCTTGTGCGTTAATCTCGGACCCCTGATTCGTATCGGAATTAAAATTGCCTCGCAACTTTTTTTTTGAGGAAAACAGATGCTTTAGAACTTCTTAAGACAGACCATAAGAAGGTGAAAGAACTATTCAAAAAGGCAGGGGGAAGCAAAAAAGAGAAAGAGCAGAAACAACTTTTTGAGCAGATCAAGACGGAACTAGAAACTCACACGCATATTGAGGAGACGGTTTTTTTATCGGCGATAGCCAAAAACGATGAGCTAAAAGATATGGTGCTTGAATCACTTGAGGAGCACAAACAGGAAAAGACTCTGCTCCGCTCACGGCGAATTAGCGCAAGCTGGTGGCCTCTTCAATCGCGTTAGAACCGAGAAACGAAAAATATGTTGAAACACCGTCCAGCATTTATAGCAATTTAATTTAGCCCGACTGAAGGTTTGGAAAGTTTTTATCGGCACTAACAACCCGATCCTTACGTAAGGATCCGAACTCTGAAAGGAGACAGGTATGTGGAACAAAGATGAGATCAAAGGTAAGGGCAAACAAATTTCTGGCGCGATTAAGGACAAGGCTGGGGAATTGATCAAGGATCCCAAGCTCGAAGCCAAAGGCGAAGCTGAACGCATCGCCGGGAACCTTCAGGAGAAGAGCGGAAAAGCGCGCCGGAAAACCGGTGAAGCGGTACAAAAGTCGGCAGAGCGATTGCCGGCAAACTTTAGTACACGATTCTTGAACGCTCACCGGAATTTTTACTCAGGTTTAGGAGAGACAGGAGGAAGCATATGCAGTTGCGAAAAGTATTTTTGACGGCCGCTATGGGCGGGATGATGTTATCGGCTCCCGCGCTGGTTTTCACGGCGATTGGGGCAGACGACAAGGTCACATCCAACCCCGAAATGTACAGCGATCGAGACCGATCGAAAGCAGTGAAAAGTGAAGAGGAGAAACTAGAGCAGGCGTTAAAGACAGGAGAGGAAAAGGGTTTCTATCGCCGGGAACTGGAAAAAATGGGCTGGCAGATCACCTCCGTTAACTACGATAAACCCGACTACCTGGAATATGAAATCGTCAAGGGTAAGGACACTTTTGAAGTGCAGGTCGATTTCGATAAACAAAGTCATAAGGCGACCAAAGTCGATGTCACAACCAATATTTGGAAGACGGATGCTACCAAGCAAGCTCTGAACAGCAATAAGAAAGTCGCTTATCCGAACAGGACGACAGCCAATCCTATACATTACAGCGACCGCGATCGGATGAAAGCGGCGAAAAACGATAAGGAAAAATTAGAGCAAGCATTGAAGACAGGAGAAGATAAGGCTTTTTATCGCCGGGAACTGCAAAAGATGGGTTGGAAGGTTACTTCGGTGAACTACGACAAGCCGGACTATGTGGAATACGAAATTGTGAAAGGTGATAAGTCTTACGAGGTACAAATCGACCTTGACAAGAACAGCCACAAAGCGACGAAAGTCGATGTCGCGTATAATGCATGGAAAACCGACGCGACCGAAAACGCCCTAAGGCAGACGCACGCGCGCCGGTAACCGTTTTTCGCGCGACGCCATCGAATGAGACGCGGTGTTGCGAGGGAATGGTCCACTGACCCATCCTTCGCGACGCCGTGTTTCTTTTCGGATCGAATGATGTGCTCAGTTCGTGCGGCCGCCGAAGTTTGAGCTGGTGATCAACTTGAAGACTGCTAGGCAGATCGGCATGACGATTCCCCCCAATTTGCTGGCGCGGGCAGACAAGTTGATCGAGTGATAGTAGACCAAGCGGCGATGTTGGGCGGGGAAAAATGGTTCCGCTCTTCAGGGTGGCGAGCCGGACCAACTGTTTTCTCGGCTCCGATGGACAAACCGGAAATTTCGTCTACCTTCTCGCGTCCAACGATGGCCGGCATCGAGCATCGACATGCCGCGATTGGGTTCTTTCCTCTCCTCACGGATTATCCGGCATGAAGTCCCAAAGCGGCTTTCTAAAATTCATCATTCGTTTTGGGTTTCTCGCCAAGGGCGCGGTTTATCTCGCCGTTGGGTTGCTGGCCCTGCAGGTCGCGGTTGGTTTCGGCGGCGAAACGGGTGACACGAAAGGAGCTCTCGAGGAAATCGGCCGGCGCCCATTCGGGGGAACGCTTCTGGTAATCCTCGCCG
>DATBRN010000131.1:0-3449 GCA_036560225.1 Pyrinomonadaceae bacterium
GGAACTCTTCTCGACACGCATCGGCGCGTTCTTTGGGATGGATGTCATCGTATCTGCTTTGGTCTTATTCGTGTTCATAGGCGTCGAGGGACGACGACTGGCCATTCAAAGACTCTGGGTGCCCGTAATCGCAACTTGCGCGGTGGGAGTTTCGCTTGGTTTTCCACTCTTCTTGTATATGCGGCAACTCAAGCTGGACGCGCAACCGAATGGCAAATGAGGCCCGCCTGGCTGAAACTTATAAAAGGAAACTTGACGATTTCCGGCGTATGCGGAGTTGGATGTACACAATGGTTGGCCCAAAATACTTAGTGTGTTTTATTTTTGATCAGATTGTTGACGAGGATCAGGTGCTTCACTAGAATGCGCTCAATAGGCCTGACTGTTGCGCGTGGGTACCAACGTGAGACATCGGGTTAAAAACCAACGGCCCAATGCGATAGGGTGATCCCCTATTGCATGGGCCGTTTGGTCTTTTTGAGTTAATGTTTCCGAAGCATCGTGTTAACAGATTGAGTTCTGCTGTTCGTCTGAATTCTGAAAGAGTACCAAAAAATGAGAATAGTCATTCTGACTGTCTTGGTTCTTGTTTCCTCGACTTCTGTCTTCTCGCAGAAGTTGCCAACGTGGTTTCGCGTTTACACCTTCGACGAAAGCACAGTTGAAATGAACACCGCTGTGGTGACCTTCATCACCCATGACATCAGTCGCGTGAGGTTCCGGTGGACATTCAACAAGCCAGAGACGCTGAATGGAGAGCCAAAAGTGAAATACCAGAGCCGGCTGGAGGTCATCGAATTCAAGTGCTCAGAAAGTCAATACCGGCCCTATCACCTCACATTCCTTGATGCGGCGGGGAAAATGGTACGTCTGGAGGAGATGGATCCGCCTGGTGAATGGCGTGCCGCGACTTCTGGCAGCATGATGGAGAAACTTCTTAAGCCAGCGTGCGCGCTGGTCAAACAGAAAACCAATCCTCCAGTTGTCTCCCGAGACGAAATTGAATTGCAAAAGGCAGCGAAGTATGCGCTGGTGTTCTCACAACGTCTCGAACACGCGAAAGATTTCAAACCGATGGTCGAGAAATTCTTTGCGGCGGATTATCTAGATGGCTATCTCCACGATCAAGATACTAATTGGTTTTGGAACCTGGACCGCGAGACGGCTGCAAAAGCAAGCCGGGTGGAGCTCCAAAGATTCTATGTGGCCCTGTTGAATAGTGTCTACTTCAGCTACGTGTATCTTATCAGCCAATATCCTCGCGTCGACGAAGGGTTGATTCCCGAACAGAAACTAATCCCTCCTGATATCGTCGACTTCATCGACAATCATCCTTACAGCGCGAGGTACAAAGGCAAGCACGACAATCATAACTACCTGGCGGAAAACATAGACGGCGTTGATCGATTGCGGAGCTACACGAGTCTTCTAGAAGGAATCGGCGCGTTGATGCGAAAGCATGTTACGGCCGTAAGAGCAGAACATTCCCGGGAATATCGGACAATTTTGGGGGACATAGATCTATACCAACCCAAAGTGCGGATCTGTTCTACGGATTGCTTGGGATTGCCTAGAGGTACGAGATTGTTCGACGTCAACGTGCCAGTATTTCATTTGCAGCTTGCGGAGATCAAAGGAGAGTTGAAGGTAGTTTCAGTAACCGACTACTTTCATTGAATCCTTTGCCGAGCATCGCATCGAACCGTTGCCCCTACTTGCCCTGTGCCTAGCTGTCCAACTTGTTGATAATCGCCCGCGCCGGTAAATGCATGACAACGGCTGGCGACACCACAGGCTAACATTCATTTCCACACTGAGGTCGTTCATGATCACACTCGCTCCCGTCACACTCGAGGGTTACGGAATCCGGCTGGAACCGCTATCTGAAACTCATCATGATGGGTTGGCCGCTGCTGCCGCGGATGGCCGGCTATGGGAGTTGTGGTTCACATTCGTCCCGGAGCCGGATCAGACTGGAACCTACATTGCTGACGCGCTTGAGGGCCAGCGCGCCGGTCACATGCTGCCATGGGCGGTCAGGGAGTTGACGACTGGCGCAATCGTAGGTACCACGCGATACCACGACATAGTGGCAAAGATTGATCGGGTTGAGATTGGTTACACCTGGTACGCCAAAAGCTGGCAGCGCAGTCACGTCAATACAGTCTGCAAATTGTTGCTGCTCAAGCACGCGTTCGAAGGGTTAGGTTGCCGCGTGGTCGGTTTGCGGACTGATAACTTCAACTTCGCATCGCAAAAGGCGATTGCAGCTCTTGGCGCGCACAAGGACGGCGTACTCCGCCATCATGATGCCCGGCGTGACGGGACGGTCCGCGACAGCGTGATTTTCAGCATCCTCGCCGAAGAATGGCCTGATGTGAAAAGGCATCTCGTCACACGCCTTGCGCGTCACGGGGCAGATGTGAAATGACTCTTAAGATTCCACAGGTGCAACCCGACCAGCCATCTGAGGATCCTATGGTCGGTAGGCTGCGCGGATTCGGGCCCCTGGGAATACTTGCGATCATTATCATCCTTGCGGGGAACGCACTCTTCGTCCCACTCAGCGCGATTCTGGTGCTGGCATGGGTCCGACTGTCACGCACGCCCTGGCGCGAGATTGGTTACGTAAGGCCCAGAAGCTGGATTGCTACCTTCGCAATCGGCATCGTCTTCGGGATTGTGTTCAAATTCCTGATGAAGGCGATCGTGATGCCCCTGCTCGGCGCCGAACCGATCAATCAGGCGTTTCACTACCTGGCAGGGAACCGAGCGGCGCTTCCGGGAGCTCTCTACGCTGTGATTGTCGGTGCCGGTTTCGGAGAAGAGACGGTTTTTCGTGGATATCTGTTCGAACGCTTCGGCAAGCTGTTCGGGTCCCGCCTATGGGCCAAAGCACTGATCGTGGTGATCACTTCAGTGTACTTTGGGCTGGTGCACTATTCTTTGCAGGGAGTCGCTGGGGTCGAACAGGCGACGATCGTTGGGCTTGCCTACGGGACGATCTTTGCGGTCACTGGGCGGATTTGGATGCTGATGGTTGCGCACGCAGTGTTTGACCTGACCGCTCTCGCAATGATCTACTGGAATTTCGAATCCTGGGTAGCTCACCTCGTCTTTAAATAAGGCGATCGCTGATATCATATTTTTGATTTATGAAGACATACGGAAATTCTTTTCTACTTCTCCTCATACTCGTTGCTCATGCTCACGCTCAACAGTCGCCAACTCCTTCGCCGGCAGCCGCCGGGGCGGGCCAGCGCCAAACGACTGCGGCAGGCCAGAGTGTGGAGGAAGTGGGCGAAGGTGAAGTCGTTCGCATCTCAGCTAGTCTTGTTTCAGTTCCAGTCAGCGTTATCAATCGTCGGGGCCAGTACGTTGTTGATCTGCAACAGAAAGACTTTCGTGTTTACGAGGACGGCGCGGAGCAAACCATTGTTCACTTCAGT
>DATBRN010000132.1:0-13432 GCA_036560225.1 Pyrinomonadaceae bacterium
GATCTGACGGCAGGAGCAGACGGCAGGAGCAGACGGCAGGAGCAGACGGCAGGAGCAGACGGCAGGAGCAGACGGCAGGAGCAGACGGCAGGAGCAGACGGCAGGAAAACTCATTTTCCATTTGTCATTTCACATTTTTCATTTGTCATTTGCAGATTTTCTGAATTGTTCTTCTTTAACTTCGCACCTCCCGTCCATGGGATGATCAATCTAAATAACCATAACGCCAGAAGCTAAATGAAAAAAATGAAAAATGAAAAATGTGAAATGACAAATGGAAAATGAGTCTTTCTCCCCATGCCGACTGCTCCTGCCCTCTACCCTACCATCTGCCCCTGCCACTCGCGCCTCGTCCTCGCCGAGCCTCCCTCCGCCCTGCTGTACAAGCATTCATTCTCGCCAATATACTAACCGTCTCTGAAAATTATTGGGTTTCATACCGTTAAAAGACGCGGTAAATTCTCACTACATCAGGAGTTAACGAGCTGGAATTTATGCGCGACTCAATCATTCGCGGCCGTGTGCTTTTATTCGTGGGTGTAATAACCCTCTGGGCGTCCACTTATAGCCTGAACCGAACAAACGGGCTCAGTGTCATGTCGATTCAAATTACCAACGCCGAGTCGAGTTCTGAAACGATCACGCCGGCGAACCCACTGCTAGCCGAGTGGGAGGGCCCGTATGGCGGTGTCCCGCCTTTTGATCGTGTCCAGGTAGCCCAGTTCAAGCCTGCGCTCGAAGCAGGCATGGCTGAAAATCTCGCGGAAGTTGATCGAATCGCAAAAGACCCGGCCGCACCAACCTTTGATAATACGATCGCGGCGCTCGAACGGAGCGGACGGACCCTCGATCGCGTCCAAAGCATTTACAACGTTTTTGGTTCGACCATGAATGGGCCCGAGTTTCAGGTGGTAGAGCGCGAGATGGCGCCCCGCCTCGCTGCCTTTGGCGATGAGATCACTCAAAATGAACCACTCTTCAAGCGTATTGAAACAGTCTACAACTCGCCTGATAAGGCTCGTCTAACACCTGAACAACAGCGTCTGACTTGGTTCTATTACACAAACTTCGTGCGTGCTGGTGCCCGTTTAGGGCCGGAGGCAAAAGCGCGGCTCTCGCAGATCAATCAGAAATTAGCCGGGCTCTACACTCGCTTCAGCCAAAACATCCTGGCGGAAGAGAATGATCAGTTCATCGTACTTAAGAGCCAGGACGATCTGGCAGGCTTGCCGCAATCCGTCCGCGAGGCGGCCGCGGCGGCGGCCACAACGAAGAAGCAACAGGCCGCGGGCGTGATAATGAACACGCGCTCCTCAATAGATCCGTTCCTTACCCATTCAGATCGTCGCGAGCTGCGCGAGAAAGCATGGCGCATGTTCGTCAACCGCGGCGATAACGGCGATGAGCACGATAACAACGCAATTATCACGGAGATACTTCAACTGCGCGCTGAGCGGGCCAAGTTGCTTGGATATCCTACGCATGCGCATTGGCGACTTGAAAACGCAATGGCGAAAACGCCGGAGCATGCGATGCAGCTGATGGAGCAGGTTTGGAAGCCCGCTGTGGCGCGAGTGCACCAGGAAGTCGCGGATATGCAGGCCTTGGCCGATAAAGAAGGGGCAAAGATCAAAATCGAGCCTTGGGACTATCGTTACTATGCGGAGAAGGTCCGCAAGGCCCGCTACGATCTCGACCAGAATGAGGTGAAACAATATCTGCAACTCGAAAAGTTGCGCGAAGGCATCTTCTGGGTAGCCGGTGAGCTTTTCAACTTCAACTTCACACCCGCGACCAATGTGCCGGTTGTTCATTCGGACGTTCGAGTATGGGAAGTGACTGACAAGACTACTAAGCGTCACATCGGTTTGTGGTACTTCGATCCCTATGCGCGCGCAGGCAAGCGCTCCGGCGCCTGGATGAATGCGTATCGTAGCCAGGAAAAGCTCAACGGCGAGATAACGACCATCGTTTCTAATAATGCAAATTTCGTGAAGGGCAAGCCGGGCGAGCCTCTTCTCATTTCCTGGGACGATGCCCAGACGCTGTTCCACGAGTTTGGCCACGCGCTTCATGGCCTGAACTCCAGCGTCACGTATCCCTCGCTGTCCGGTACGGCTGTCCCGCGCGACTATGTTGAATTTCCTTCGCAGTTACTCGAGCACTGGCTCTCAACGCCCGAGGTGCTGCAACATTTTGCGGTTCACTACAAGACGGGCAAGCCAATTCCGCAAGCCCTTGTCGACCGAATCAAGCGTGCCAAGACTTTTAACGAAGGTTTCATCACGGTGGAATACCTGGCGGCGGCCCTGGTTGATATGAAGCTCCATCTGGCGGGTGATAAGAAGATCGACCCGGATGCCTTTGAGAAGGCAACGCTCGAAGAGCTGGGGATGCCGAATGAGATTGCGATGCGCCATCGCACTCCGCAATTCCTCCACGTTTTTTCAGGCGACAGCTATTCTGCGGGGTACTACAGTTATCTCTGGTCTGATGTGCTGACCGCCGATGCTTATGAAGCATTCGTCGAGGCGGGCGGTCCCTATGACCATAAGGTCGCGGAGCGGCTGCGGAAATACATATTTTCCGTTGGTAACACGATCGACCCGGCTGAGGCGTACCGGAGTTTTCGTGGCCGCGACCCACGTGTCGAGGCATTGATGAAGAAACGTGGTTTTTCGGGTAGCGACTCGAAGACTGGCGGCTAATTACTTTTTTAGCCAGGTGGAGTCTCATGTAACCAGCAAATCTAGTTAACCAAATAACTGGAAGGAAATCGACCCGTGAAAAAGACCCTGACTCTAACCGTACTGGTTATTTCGTTTGCTTTTGGAACTATCCTGGGCAAGGCGCAAAGTCAACAGCAAGAAGATGCCCTACGCGCGGCGACGCGCGACAAGTTGCGGGTGATGCTCGAGGCCGCCGGTCCGAAAAGGGGTATCAATATTTCTTTTAGGCAGAGCGAGAAGAATCCGTTCAATTTTGTGGGAGTAAAACGCGACGGGTTGACGCATGAGGATTTCTTCGAAGTCGTTGTCGGAGTTTCTAAGGACAATACTGTCGTTTTCAAAATTTACCCGCACTCCAAAGGTAGTTACCTCAATGTCGATAAGGCGAAAGATTCGGCTGGACTCACGCGCCTGCTGCTAAACCTCAATTCTCACAACTTCCTCTACTGGGCCGCTGACGATTCAAAGGATATCTGTGCGATGTTTATGATCACGCTGGAATCTGGCTTTCCGGACAAGGCGATGGAAGTAGTGCTCTACAGCATCGCCCCGCTCGATCAGTATGTCGGACAAATGCTGCATTTCGTTGATGGGAGCTGAAATAGTGTGCTCATCCTGATAGTGTCCTAATCTACCCTTTGCGTGATCTTTGCGTCCTCTGCGACCTTTGCGGTTAAATTGTTTTCTGGGTTATTTACGGCAAAGCACGCGAAGAGCCGCAAAGGTACGCAAAGAGATCTTCCACATTGGGACACTTCCTGGTTTTTAGTACTGATGCAGTTTGAATCCGACGGTGTGACTGAGAGTCGTCGCTGCCGGCTGAGGACTCAACTTGGCAGAGACTCACGCTTGTAGCAACGCACTCCACGTCAGTACCGAGAGCGGTAGCGACCGGCCAAAGATTCAACGTTTGTATTCGGCTTTCAATACCTCCTCCGACCACTGAGCTCTTGAAACTAAGGTTGAGTGTTGGGCCGGTCGCTACCGCTCTCGGTACTGATGTGGAGCGATCTAGCCATGGACTTCTTCCACCGCAAGGCATGGCGAATCAGACTCGGAAGGCAAACTGCATCAGTACCCATCCTCCCTTCTGATTGACTTATCCTTCCTATTTGTTTAGATTCTAGCCTTTAAGGCGGTATGAGTAGTTTTTCGTGGATTCTAACTTTTGACAGGAGCTCCAGAAGACCTTCGCTATGAATCGAACATTCACTCGATTCTTTAGTTTTTGATTGCCGGCCACCTTGTGGCGGTTCGCGGCGAAGGCGCTCCTATCAGATCCGATCAGTTGAAGTAGCAAATAGTGAATCGTAAATAGGGAATAGGAAGCGCCAGAACCACCGGTGGTTCGGTTGGGCGTATGCGCAGCGGCTTTGCCTTTGACGTGCCGAAGGCCCGGGATCTTTCAAGTTCCGTTTAGAAATGCACTTGGCCACCGCCGCAGGGACGAGGCTAACCTGATTTTGAATGTGTCCAGGGTTCATTGGAGCAGTGCATAATCGAATAGCGATGAGTGAAATCAACGTACAACTGAAGGACGGCGCGCCTGTTCAGATAGCTGCTTCTTCGACGGTAGCGGACGCGTTGAAAAAGCTCGACCGTGATCTTGCAAAACAAGCGTTGGCGGCGAAGATCGGCGGCGTCGACGTTGACCTTGCAGCCCATCTAGATTCGATTGCGGAGTCGAAAGAGACGCCTGAATCGCGGGAATCAATGCAAATTGAGCCCGTGCTTCCCGAAACGCGCGAAGGACTTGAGGTCTTGCGGCATTCCACCGCTCATTTGCTCGCAGCAGCCGTGCTGGATCTGTTTCCCGGAACCAAACTGGGCATCGGTCCGGCGCTGCTGGACGATCCGCGCTACGGTTTCTTCTACGACGTCATTACGCCGCAGCCGCTGACGGAGGCTGACCTTCCAGTTATCGAAAAGCGGATGCGTCAGATTGCCAGTCGCAATCTTTCTTACAGACGCGATGAAATCCCGAAAGCGGAGGCGTTGCGGATTTTTCAGGAGCGCGACGAGCCATTAAAACGTGAGCTAATTGACGAGAAGGCTGGTGAGACGGTCAGTGTCTACTATATCGACAACTCGCCGTTTATCGATTTCTGCCTGGGGCCTCACGTGCCCAACACCAACAAGCTACGCGCCTTTAAGCTGTTGTCACTCGCCGGCGCTTACTGGAAAGGTGACGCTACCCTTCCACAGATGCAGCGCATTTACGGAACTGCTTTCTTTACTCAGGATCAACTCGAGGCGTGGCTCAAGCAACGCGAGGAGGCTGAGAAGAGAGACCATCGGCGTCTGGGTAGAGAACTCGACCTGTTTTCGATCCAGGAACAGTACGGCCAGGGATTAATTTTCTGGCACCCAAAGGGCGCGCTAATCCGGCAGCAGATGGAAGAGTATCTTCGCCAGGAGTTGATGAGGCGCAACTACAGCATTGTTTACACGCCCCACATTGCCAAGCGCGAGTTATGGCACATAAGCGGGCATGAACAGAACTATGCCGATTCAATGTTTGCGCCGACGACGCTTGAAGAGACCGAGTTTCGCCTGAAACCGATGAACTGTCCCATGCACATCGGGATTTACAAGTCGCAACAGCGCTCGTATCGAGATCTGCCCCAGCGCTACGCGGAGATGGGAACCGTATATCGTGGCGAGTTGTCAGGAACTCTGCACGGCCTGATGCGTGTTCGCGGTTTTACGGTGGATGATGCGCATCTTTTCTGCACGCCCGACCAGGTTCGCAAAGAGATCGATGATTGTGTGGACTTTGCTTACCAGGTCTTAAAAACCTTTGGCTTTGAGAACATCAAATTTGAGTTGTCAGTAAAGGGCAGCGACACTTCGAAACAATGGCTGGGTTCAGAGGAAGACTGGGCAAAAGCCGAAAGCGCGTTAGCTGAAGCACTTGATGCGCGACAGATCAAATACGAACGCATCGAAGGCGAAGCGGCCTTTTACGGCCCGAAGATCGATTTCAAGGTCGAAGATGCGATTGGGAGACTTTGGCAACTCGGCACGGTGCAGTGGGACTTCAATCTGCCGGAGCGCTTTGAACTTGAATACATTGCCGAGGATAACAAGCCCCACCGGCCGGTGATGGTTCATCGCGCCCTTCTCGGATCAATCGAACGCTTTTTCGGCGTCCTGATCGAGCATTATGCCGGCGCCTTTCCAGTGTGGCTGGCGCCAGTGCAGGTGGTTGTATTGCCAATTACTGATCGCATTAACGAATACGCTGAGAAGGTCGCGGCAGAATTGCGAAGCGCAAACCTGCGCGTCGAGGTCAACCTGCGCAGCGAGAAGATTGGTGCAAAGATTCGCGACGCACAAATGCAGAAAGTTCCATTTATGTTAGTGCTTGGCGATCGCGAAATGGAGCAGGGGAATGTCGCGGTTCGCGAACGTTCTAAAGGCGACATCGGCGTGATGCCGCTTGAAGAATTCAAGACTATGGTGCGCGGGCTGGTTTCGACGCGTGCATTGACGAACACATAGTTTCGCGGTTTGGGCTTCGCATTTAGAGGATTTAACTCAAAGCGCGAAACTCGACACCCAAACTTTTAACTTTAGGAGGTGAAATATAGCTACAGGCTTTCGAGGTCGCGGCCAGCGTCCGGATAACCGGCGCCAGCCGATTGCCCGCATTAACGAGAGAATTCGTGTTCCACAAGTAAGAGTGATCGGCGAGGAGGGTGAGCAGCTCGGCGTGCTTGATATTCGGGATGCCATTCGCGCGGCCAGGGAAAAAGGCCTCGACCTTGTGGAGGTTGCCGCTGCAGCCGACCCGCCGGTTTGCCGAATTATTGACTTCGGAAAGTTCCAGTACGAAGCCAAGAAGAAGGCCAACGAGGCGAAGAAGAAGCAGGTAACCATAACGGTCAAGGAAGTTAAGTTTCGTCCCGGCACTGATGATCATGACTATAACTATCGGATGAAGCACGCTCGCGAATGGCTCGAGGACGGCGATAAGGTGAAAGCTACTATCTGGTTTCGCGGCCGCGAAATGACGCACCGTGAACTGGGGGCGCGCATTCTGGAGAAGTTGGAAAACGATTTGAGCGACGTCGGCGAAGTAGAGGCACGGCCGCGGATGGAAGGAAATCAGATGTTCATTATTCTGGCGCCCAAGCGTCACAAGGGAACCAAGGCCGAGCATCCGGCGCCGTCGGCTTCGACGGGTCAGTCAAAGGCTGCGCCGCAGACACAAGCCATGCCGCAGTCGCAGGTCCAGGCCAGTAACCCGTCTGAGACGGACGAGAACAGTTGAGCCGGATTGTGTATTCGGACATCGTAAATTGGAAATGGAGAAATCATGCCTAAGTTAAAAACACACAAGGGTGCGGCGAAGCGATTTCGACTTACCGCGACGGGAAAGGTCAAACGCGGCCATTCGCATGCGCGTCATATTCTGACGAAGAAAACCCACAAGCGGAAGAGATTACTGGACATTGATGCCCTGGTTGCGGATGCCGACCAGAAGCGTGTCGATGCGATGCTGCCATACGGAAGAGATTAAACGAAGGATGAAGGATTAGGAAAGGATGAAGGATGAAGGATGAAGGATGAAATAGGAAGGATGCACGGTAACGGCGGATACAGAGTTTCAACTTCATCCTTCATCCTTCGTAAACCGCCTTCATCCTTTTAGAAAGGGGACTGAATCATGCCCAGGGCAAAACGTGGAAACAAGCGCCTCGAACGGCGCAAGAAGATATTGAAGCTGGCGAAAGGCTACCGAGGAACCAAGTCGAAGCTCTATCGTTCGGCAAAGGAGTCGGTTGAGCGTGGGTTGAATTTCGCCTACACCGGACGAAAGCTGAAGAAACGCGACTTTCGCAGTCTGTGGATTGTCCGTATCGGCGCCGCAGCGCGATTGAATGGCATCAATTATTCCCAGCTTATGCACGGGTTGAAACTTGCCGGTGTTGAGTTGGACAGAAAAGTACTCGCGGACCTTGCCGTTAACCAACCCGAGGCGTTTGCGGCCGTCGCGGTACAGGCGAAAAACGCTCTGCAAGGCAAGGAAGGTGCGCGCGCTGCTGCTTAAGAATGCAAATGAGCCTACGGTCGAAAGACTTGTCCGCGGCGAGGACGTTTGAGAATAGCCCAGCGATTTATCGCTGGGCTTGTAGTTAGTTCGCCAGCAGTCTGGGAAGGGAGCCTCAAGAGAGTAAGACCCTAAAAAGTTATATCCCTGCGGGTTCACATACGGTTATGGCAGAAGCTCAAAGCCAGGAAGATCCAAAACTTCAGGTTGAAGGTGCACGCAGAGCGTTCGAGCAAGAGTTCGAACGCTTTGCAGCCTTTGTGGAGAATTCTACGACATTGAGCGCGCTGGATCTGAATGGCGCGGAGGCGGAGCAGCGCGCCCTGGCCGATCTACGAACGCGGCATCTTGGTAAGAAGAGCGCATTAGCGGCCAGCAAGAAAATGATTGGGCGGGTACCGCCGGAGGAACGAGCCGGCTTCGGTCAACTTGTTCAGCAACATGATGCGGAAATAAACACCAGGATCGAACAAGTTGAGCAGATCCTAAGAACCCATCTTGAATCCGCTCGAAGCGAACGCGAGGCCATCGACGTTACTCTTCCAGGCAGGCGGCCCCGCCGCGGCCATCTTCATCCGATCACAGTCGTTCGAGAGCAGATCGAAGATATCTTTGTATCTCTGGGTTATGCGATTGAGGATGGCCGGGAGATCGAAACGGACTTCTACAACTTCGACGCACTGAATATTCCGGAGAATCATCCCGCGCGTGCTTCGCAGGATACCTTCTATACAACCGACGGATTTGCTTTGCGCTCGCAGACTTCTACGGTACAGATTCATGCGATGCAACGCCGCGGCGCACCCCTGCGCATGATAGCTCCAGGCCGGGTCTTCCGCCGCGATACGCCTGACCCGACGCACAATCCAATGTTCTTTCAGGTTGAAGGCCTCTGCGTCGATCGGTGTATTAGCATGGCGCACTTGAAGGGCACGGTCGCCGAGTTTCTGCGTCGAATGTTTGGCGCGCAAACGGTCACGCGTTTCCGGCCGTCCTATTTTCCGTTTACGGAGCCGAGCGCAGAGTTTGACTTCAGTTGCTTCAAATGCGGCGGCACTGGCTGTCGCATTTGCAAAAACTCGGGCTGGATAGAACTGGGCGGGTCGGGCATGGTTCACCCCAATGTTTTGCGTGGGGCTGGAGTCGATCCCGAGGAATTTTCCGGCTTTGCTTTCGGCTTGGGAATCGACCGCATGGTCGCGCTGATGTACGGCCTAGATGATATTCGGTTGCTTTTCGAGAACGATCTCCGCTTTTTGGAACAGTTTGATTAAGTACAAAGTACCAAGTTCCGATTATGTTAATCAGTTACAACTGGCTACGGGAGATTACCGGCACCGCGTTGACGCCGCTTGAGTTGCGGGAGCGGCTGACGATGGTTGGCCTCGCCATCGATGCGGTGGAGGAGATTGATGGTGATGCGGTGCTCGATGTTGAGGTTCCCTCTAACCGGCCTGATTGTCTCTCGCATGTCGGAATTGCTCGTGAAGTCTCCGTCATAGAGAAGAGATCTGAGATCTCAAAACGACAACCCAAAATCCAAAACCAAGACTCCAAAGCTCCAAACCAAGACTCCAAAGCCCCAAACCAAGACTTCAAAGTCCAAGGCCAAGACTCCGAAATCCGAGACCAAGACTCCAAAGCCCGAAACCTAAACACCGACGGGAAAACCAGCGACTTTACGTCCGTTGAAATCAGCGATCCGGATTTGTGTCCGCGCTACGCTGCTCGAATTGTGCGCGGCGTCAAAATTGCGCCCTCACCTGATTGGCTGGCAAAACGTCTGAGCGAAATTGGTCAAAGGCCGATCAACAACGTCGCCGATATCACCAACTATGTACTTCACGAGTTGGGCCAGCCGCTGCACGCTTTCGATCTCGCTAAACTTGGCGAACGAAGAATTATTGTTCGACGGGCGAGGACGGGTGAAAAGTTGAAGACGCTCGATGGCGTGGACCGCACCCTCGATCCTGAGATGTTGGTTATTGCCGACGCTTCCAAGCCGGTGGCCCTCGCAGGTGTCATGGGCGGTTTAGACTCGGAGATATCAGACTCTACCACCGACGTGCTGATTGAAAGTGCTTACTTCAATCCCGATTCCGTCCGCCGCACAGCGCGAAAGCTTGGCATGGACACTGAAGCATCACGCCGCTTTGAACGTGGCGCTGACTGCGAAAACGTTTTGAAGGCCCAGACCAGATGCGTCGAGCTTATTTGCGAAATTGCCGGTGGAATTGCAACTGAGGATGCAATCGACGTCTATCCGAACCCGTTGAAGCCGCGCTCGGTCTCGTTCCGTCCTAAAAAAGTTGAGAGTCTAACCTCGCTTCGCGTTGAGTTGACTGAGATGATGCGTATTCTCACGGCGCTTGGCTTCTTGCAGGACCAGCAGCAACAAACAAACGGAGCCTTGAGTTTCGTTGTTCCCAGTTGGCGCGTCGATGTTGGGCTTGAGGAGGATTTGATTGAAGAAGTAGCGCGACACACGGGCTACGACAAAATTGCTTCGGAGTTGCCGCCTTCAAATATTGCCGGCGAGTATCAACCAGCCGAGATGAAACTTCGTGAGCTGCGAAGGGCTTTCAGGAGTTTGGGTTTTGACGAGGCAATAAACTTGAGCTTCATCGATGTCACGCATGACGAGCGCTTTGAGCTACTTCCGGATAAGGCTGCCGGCTCTGCTAAAGCTGCTTTAGTCATGCTCAGTAATCCCATAATTGAAGAAGCGGCGCGGATGCGTGCGACCTTATTGCCTGGGTTGCTGGAATCCGTCCGGCACAACCTCAATCATGGCAACCGCGACGTTCGTTTGTTCGAAATTGGGCGTGTTTTTGCGAGTTCCAGGTCGTCCGCCGAACATCGCGGTGAGCTTCCGATTGAGCACGAGGCTCTGGGGTTGATCGCCACCGGTGGGGCTATCGAGGAAGGGCACGCTGAGGCTTCACGCGAAACCGATTTCTACGAACTCAAGGGCGCGTTGGAAGCGGCGATCGATGCAACCAAGCTTGGTCCGTTGGGCTTCTCAAGAGCTAACATCAAGCACCTGCGCGAGGGCCAGGCTGCGAAGATCACGTTGCCCAATGGAACTGCAATCGGAAGCATCGGACGCTTAGCTGAGTCCATCGCGAGTTCCTACAAATTTCGCCAGCCCGTATACGTGGCTGAGGTTAATCTGTCGACGCTACTCGATTCTGAACAACGCGCCATTCAGTACACTCCGCTTCCCCGTTATCCTGGAGTGGTTCGCGACGTAACGTTGCTGGTGAGTCGCGAGGTACATTTCGCGGAGCTGCTGGAGGCGATTGACGCAGAAAAGATCGCCAACTATTCGCGCGCCATGCTCGTCGGCACCTACGAAGGAAAAAATATTCCCGAAGACAAGCGTTCGGTAACTCTGCGCATCGAGTATCGCTCGGACGAACGGACGCTGCGCGACGAAGAAGTGGAAGAGCGACACCGAGGATTGATAGATTCGCTGATTAAGAAATTTCGCGCTGAGCTTCACTAAAAATAAATCGCACGCAATCGCGCATAGAGTCTTGCGCTTGCTGGCGTGAAGTCGCATAATCCGAAGCGGTTTGAAAATAGGTCGCTAGTTGGGAAAGAAGAGGCCGATGGTCGCATTATCAGGATTGGAAAAATTCTCGCATCTAGAAGACAAGATCTATCGGACTATCGAACTCACCAAGACATTGCGCCAGGAGAAGGAGAGTCTGGAAAAAGAGCTTTCCCTCATGCGACGCAATCGGGGCAGCGTCCCATTCGAACAACAGCGTCTTGAAAAACAAGTTGAGGCGCTCCTGGCCGAACGCGACATCATACGCGCAAAGGTTGAGGCCATGCTCGACGCTGTTGCTGCCCTCGACCCGGAGATTGCTGAGGAGCTTAGATGACCACAGGAACCATCCCAGTTCTTGATAAAAGCAGTATGGAAACCACAACGACAGCCGCACCAACAATCAGAGTTGAAATCTATAATCAAACCTATAACATCCGTTCCGACGGCGATTCAGAATACCTCACGAAACTTGCCGAGTTCGTCGATAGCCGCATGCGCGAGATCTCCTCTGGAACCCTGACGGTAGATTCGTTGAAGGTCGCGATACTGGCCGCGCTGCATATCGCCGACGAACTACACCGCCTCAAGCAGACGCATGAGCAGGCTGATGCCCAGCTCGCGGTTCGCAGCACGGAGTGCGCCGAAATGCTCGACCGCCTGTTGAAGGTCCGCAGCAGCATCGAGCAGGAAAAAGGTGATCCTGGGAAGATAGCCTTTACCTAAGATCCACGCCCGGGTATTGCAGCAACCTAGTGAAAATTGACCAAATTAGTATTGATTGACTTTTCTGCGTTGTCTTGTGCTAGTATCCCCGCGGCGGAGGGAACAAGTCTGTGGGGCCCGTCACCGAGTGTACGATGATTGAGCCAACGCCGTTGAAATGGGAGACCGACGCCGCTTGCCAGTGCAATTCTTCAGAGTTAAGAATTGCCAGAGGCTGTGGCTTTTAAAGGTCACCCACCTGTAAATGCAGGTTCAATTACGGCTTCGGAACGGCCATTGCGGATTTCCCTCCTGCCAACAAAGACCGTAAATGGTGAATCGTGAATCGTAAATAGTTGTGGCAAACTATTCGCGATTGACGATTTATCATTTGCGGCTTTTTCTATTTGCGCCTTACTAGTTAGCGCCGGTTTGTTTTCCATTTACGATTTACCGTCCTTATGAACATCCTGATGATTGGTGACGTTGTGGCAAAGCCTGGTCGGCTGGCTGTTTTAGAGCGCATTCAGGACTTGCGGGAGCAACACAACATAGATCTCACCATCATGAATGCGGAAAACCTGGCCGGCGGCTTTTCCGTGACGCCTTCCTTGTGTGAACAACTCTTCGCCTCTGGCATCGACGTGATGACCTCAGGCAATCACATCTTCGACAAGAAAGAAGCCATTCCTTACATTGCCAAACAACCGCGGCTAATCAGACCGGCGAATTATCCACCGAATACGCCGGGCAGTGGCATGTGGACTGGAGTGATCCTGGCCACGCCGGTTGCGGTTATTAACTTGATGGGCCGCGTCTTCATGCCTCCTTCCGACGATCCATTTCGAGCCGTTGATCGCATCCTGGAATCGTTGCCCGCTGAAACAAAGGTCCGTATCGTTGACATCCACGCAGAAGCAACGTCCGAGAAGGTTGCGATGGGCTGGTATCTGGATGGCCGCGTCTCCGCGGTGCTTGGAACACACACGCACGTGCAAACCGCGGACGAGAAACTCTTGCCTAAGGGAACGGCCTACCTCACCGATGTTGGCATGACCGGAAGTTACTCAGGCGTAATCGGAATGAACAAAGAGGACGTAATAGCGCGTTTCACGACGGCCATTGCGAGAAGAGCAGAGCATTCCACAGCACAAGCGCGAATTTGTGCCGCAGTAGTGGATATAGATGAAGAGACAGGCCGCGCTAGACAGATCGAGAGGCTAAACCTCGCACATGAACAGTGAGAAGTCGCTAGCGAATCAGCGGGGGCAAGCCCACCTTCCCAACCTTGAGGTAATAAGACTTGAGTCGTTAGCTCTTGACTGAGAGCCTTTCAAGCTGGGAGCAGCCGAGATCCTTGATAATCTCTCATGTTGGGAAGGTGGG
>DATBRN010000133.1:0-6606 GCA_036560225.1 Pyrinomonadaceae bacterium
CAGTGCGGGCGAGACGCCCGCGGTCCCAGTATTTGCGAATTTCTTTTGTAACGGTTGTTCGCGCTGCGCGCTCAGTGCGGGCGAGACGCCCGCGGTCCCAGTATTCCAAACCCTTTTTCTTTCCTAGACCCCAATCTCGGGTCGGCCGGTCGATTCAAACCAGCAGCGCGTGCACCACTGATGCAGCGCTTCCCGTTCAGATGTGCTGTAGTCGGCCGAACCGGGCAAGCGCCGGACCACCTCCCGCTCATCATCGCCAAGCTCATCCCAGGTTCGTAAACTCTCTTCACCACACCGGGGACAGCGTCTGTCACTATTCATGTCAAACTGCCCTTTCTTGTCACAATGACTGTGCACAAAACTATCCGCAGTGCGCCCTTCCCCGCAAGCGAGGAGGTCGGTGTGTGGGGTTGCTGTCTAGCCACCTCTCCTTCCTCGCTCCTTTCCGCCCGCGGAAACAGCGGCGATGGTAAGGATTCCAGCCGAAATCCTTAACAAAAATGTTTGTTTACGGCGGAGTCTTAATCGTGTAACGTACTTTAGCGGCACGCTGAATGCTACAAATCAGAGTGGCGGACAACGTAGAATCAGAACGGTACGACTAAGAACATGGCAGGTTAGAAAATGTTTCGAATCAAAGCTTCATACACAGGCCAACTGGAACTAAAAACCACGCTGGAACGAGCGCGCGAGTTTTTCGGCGAACTGCATAACTTCGCCGACTTGATGCCGGGAATCGAAGGGATTCGCAAGGAATCCGGGGGCATTGTTCGCTGGAGTGTGCGCGCCGAGGTGCCGGTCATCGGATCGGTTCAGGGAAGTTTCGCAGTGCGTAAGACCGAAGATCGCCCGGAGCGGCTTGAGTGGTCACCTGCAGGCACGGAAATGAAGAACTATCTTCGTTATGCAGCCTCATTTGAAGTACGCGGCCATAACGTACTCATCAAAATCTCGCAGCATGTCGAACTTCGCCGAGCGCACGCCAGAGAATTGCATCGTCTTGCCGCCCTGGTTGGTGAAGGTGCAATCAGCTCAGAGATGCAAAAGCGGGTTAGAGAAATGATCAGTACTTTCCTGGAGCGTGCCCAGGCAAAGCTTGAAGGGGAGACGGCCGTCGAGCAGGAGGCGGTTTCTTAGGCTCTCGGTTCTAGATGACCTCACGCCAGCCAAGCGAAAACGCAGATTTTTCATTTCACATTTCACATTTCACATTTTTCATTTGAATTGAACCACACGCGTTTAGATAGGACACTTGTGTCCGTCGCGCGAGTCCGAGAACTCCGCTTTCTAAACGATGCGCGATTGTGATCGAAACGATGCGCCGATTGTGGCTTTGCCTCAAAAGTCCGAAATCCCACCCCATGGCAGTGGGTGGATTCTTCAGATCCTTTCTACAAGGAGACCAGGAAAAGAACTTCTTAAATCCTACCAACGGAAGTTGGTGGATGGTTCAGATCCTGTCTAACACATTCAGTCGAACATTTCAGACAGCATTCTGATCACGTTCCAGTAGGTTACGCACGAGCTATAGAGAGTATCTGAACAATCCACCAACTTCCGTTGGTGGGATTCGGAGACAGTCTTCAGGTGACTTCTTTGTAGAAAGGATCTGAAAAATCCACCCACTGCCGTGGGGTGGGATTTCGGACTTTGAGGCAAAGCTGACGATTGTAGTATTGCCATCTGTCATGGTTCCGCCAATGATTGATTTCCGGCAATGGCAAATGAGAAATGAAAATTGAGAAATGGAAAATCTTTTCTTCTTCAAAATGCCACTGTTACTCAACCCGGACAGACCTACCGGTGGCCGTAGCTAATCATGTTTGCAAACACGCGATATGCCCCGGGTACGCCTGCGCGCAACTCACGGTACCAAACCATGCTGGTGTAGATGTAATGCCCGCGCCCGTAATCGGCGACGAGCAGACCACCCTTTAACGGCGCCTCGCCAGGATCGTTCGATTGCAGCAAGGCGTGATACTGCGGGTCCCAGTCTCTTGGATAATAGAGACCACGCTCTTGGATCCAATTCGCAAAATCTTCCTGGCCAATCTTGTTGGGAAGGTTCAGCAGCGGGTGTTGCGGCTCGATAAAAGAGATCGGGGCGGTCTCATCGGTGATTCGTTCGTCACCGAGAATTAATTTGTAAGGAGCCAGTTGCGGCCGTTTGCGTCGCTCGTCGGGATTCCATTCGAACGACTTGTGATAGAAAACGATCAGCGTCCCGCCGTCTTTTGCGTAATCAAGCAGCTTCTGATTGGCCGTGATCAGTCCGGGCTGCGATTCATAGACGCGATTGTCGACGATGATCGTGCTGTATTTCTGCAGATTAGCCGTTTCAACTTCGCTAACAGTTAGTTCGTGGGATTCGACGCCGAGCGCAGCCAGGGCGTTCGGTAAACTGTAGTCAAATCCCCTCACGTAACCCACCCGAAGGTCTGGGGCGACGAGGGCGTTGGCGTAGACGACAGGATCCTCTACTTCATTAGAAGAGTTGTCGGTCGTTCGAAAGAGAAGTTTGGGCGCTGGCGCGACGGGAGTGGGCACGGAAATCGTCGTCGAAGTTTCACCCGTAAGAATGTTAGTGGTGATAGTCTTGAGGGCCCTCACCGTTCTGGATTTCACCATCGGTAGCGTGATTGTCACTTTACGGCTGTCGTTTGCGGCAAGCAGCAAAGGAGTCTGAGTGATTTTCCGGTCCTTTGCGTCGTCAGGCTGATTGTTCAACGCAAAGATCTCAAGCGCGGTTCGCACGCCAGTCTTTCGGTGGTTGATGGCCTGTAATGTTAAGCTTTTGGGGACGTTTAGAGTCTGGGGACTCATTACGAGCGGAGTGGGCTCGATATTGTTTACTTCAATCGGAAAGCTGACATCGACGTGGGTGGTTTCTTCCACACTAAGGCGATCATTTAACCCGGGGCCAAAGGCCAAAGCACAAACCGTGTGCACCTGAAGTCCCAGACCGGTGGGTTCGTAAAGGTGACGCGCGAGAGGAACGTTGATTGGCGCGTTCGCGGGTATCAGAAAGTGAGTAGCTCGAGTGAGTGTCGAACCGCTTTTAAGATCCTCCGAAGTCTCAAAGATTGAAGTGGGCCCACCCTTTGAATCTTTCCTGTCAGTTAACGTTGGGATCTCGGAACCACAGCCGAACACTGAAACAGTCTGCGTGCCGGCGTTTGATACTCGCACTTTGAATTCGGGATTGGAGTTCCGCGTAACGATCATGTCCGGCGTTTCGACCTGCAATGCAATCCCCGCCGCAATGGCTGTTGCCCGCTCGATTCTGTTCCTCATCAAGGATAGTCGTTCGTCGTTTGACCAGTCGGAAGTAAAACGAAAACCCTTGCGGGCGTGCTTTAGAAGCTGTTCCAACACCTTTGCCCGGTCATTCTCAAACTCGACCAGCGGCTTGCCGTCAATCATCGGCAAGTCAACCTCAGTCGCGAAGCTATCAGGGAGTTTCAACCCGGCAATAAAATTGTGTGAGTCCGGCGGCACCGCTGAAGCACCCTTGGCTTCACGCACCAGAACGTAGCGAGTCAGGGGAATTTTCCCATCCTGAGAACCACGAAAGCGCAGCATGTCGGCAAAAGTTTTGGGCCACGGGCCCTGCGTAGCATGTTGCTGCAAAGCTTGCAGCGCTTCCTCTGCATAGACCTTGCCGCGAGTAGGATCGAGTTCGTTCGGATCGATCGTGACTACAGGCGCAGTCTCGGCCAGCGTTTGATTGGATCTACCGACGCGCACGAAGAGCCTCTGTACTTGCCAAATGGTCAAGCCGTCTTTCAGTTGCTCTGGAAATCGTTGCGAATCGGCGGCCGCATCAAACGCTTCCAGTTCAAGCCGGGCAGTCGCCTGATGATGGCCGTGGTCGTTGTTAGTCGCCGAATGGTTAGTGATGATCACGTCGGGGCGGAGTTTTCTAATCTCCAAAACCATGCGACGCAAGGCTTCGTCATGTCCCCAGACGCGAAACGCTTCATCTGCCGACTTGGAGAAACCAAAATCTTTTAGGCCCAGAAAGTACGGTTCGGATCCCTGGATCTCAGCCGCGGCCATCGTTTCGCGCGCTCGAATCGCGCCAAGTTCCTCGTAAAGCTCTGGGCCGATCGCATTCTGCCCACCCTCACCAAACGTGGAAAAGAGACTGACTGTATGCCCGCCATACTTGCGCCGCATCACGATCAAAGACGTGCCGTCCTCATCGTCCGGATGCGCGGCGATGCACATCACAGTCCACGGGTTTGTCAGATCAAGCAGGGCTTGATGAAGCTCGACCCGGTTAATTGTTTGATTTGCCTGCGCTGACGAGGGGGAAGGTTCTTGCGCGCGCGAGCGCGAAATTTCAAGGCCGCCAGCGATTGTCACCGCGAAAACTACCAGGATTAGAGCCAGTAGTCGCCTGTAATTGTCCTTTACCATGATTTCTATAGAATCTTTAAGGAGTGTTGAGACTGTTAGTTAGAGTTCGATCTCGTAACCATCCGGGTCAGAGACATACGCGAATGGTATCCCTGGTGTAAATTCGCCGCGCTTCTTCAAGACACCGCCCGCTGCCACTACTTCGCCGATCGCCTTTTCAAGCTCAGCCTTGTTATCCAGTTGAAAACCAAAATGCAATATACCGCCACCGGATCCTGTCGGCTGGCCCGCGTCCGCCTGATGAAGCGCGATCAGATCGTTCGAGCCGGGAGTATTCAAGAAGACGAGGGCGTCACCGGCCCAAAACTTTACTTCCATTCCAAACACTGTTTGGTAAAAGTCCAGTGAACGTTGAATGTCTTTCACGATGAGATGAATGTGTGTCAATCCACAGGTCTTGATCATGACAAAACCCTCCTTGCGGCTTTGCTGCCACACAGTGCGGAAAGGCTCTGCCTTTCCGACACGCATCAATAATTTCGTGAGGCTCTGCCTCATGAATGAGAGGCGAAGCCTCTAGTTCATAATGGGGACTCTACGGTAAGGCCGAGCCTTACCGCACGGTGCGGCGGCAAAGCCGCAAAACGCGCGTCACGAGCGCAAACGTTCCAGTCGCGTGGCGACCATCATGATTATTCCGATCATCAACATCAGCACTACACCGTATGCCGCGGCCGTTCCCAGATTGAAATCGCGCAATTCGGAAGCAATCGCGATTGATATTGGCCGGTTCGTCGGGACAAATACCAACACCGAAGCCACATATTCTCCCAGCGCGATGACAAAAGCCAGCAAAGTTCCTGCCGTCGCTCCTGGCCAGACGAGCGGCAGGGTAATGCGCGTCAATCTCTGCCACCACCGCGCTCCGAGACCCGCGGCTGCCTCCTCGAGCGTGGCATCGATCTGCTCCATACTGGCCTGCACCGCGCGCACAACCAGCGGCATGAAGCGCAGGAAGTAAACTACGGGCAGAATCCAGAAAGTACCGACAAGAATAAAAGAACCTAGCAGCGGCGATGGCTTTCCATATGCTTCGGCGAGCGAAACTGCAACCACGGTTCCCGGCAGCGCCCAGGGCACCAGTATCAACCACGAAAGCAGCCGCCTCCATTTGCGGCTTCCTTTTTTCTGAAGCAGGCCGGCTACACAAAAACTCCAAAGCAGTGCGGCACCGGCAGCGATTGCAGACATCGACAGGCTGTTAAGAAAGACTTCACTGGCGCGGGAGTCGGAAAAGATCTTCAGGTAGTTGGCGGCAGTGTAAGAGGTGGGAAGAGTTTGCGTGGTCCAGTTTCCCTCACGCGCAAAGCTGACTAACACGAGAGTGACCACCGGCAAGACGAGTAGAAGTGAAAATAGAATGCCACAGATGATGGCAATCGCCCGTGACCTGCCGCGAGCAATCGCTTTACGCGACTTTGTCGAACCTTTCATCGCCGCAGCGGCAAACTTTCGTGTACCTTCGTATCGCTGAAAGAAGAAAAGCGCGCTTAGAGAAATCACCGCAAGAATCACGGTTTCTGTTATGGCGAGGCTAGCGTCGCCTCGCTGGCGTGCTGTGTAGATCTCCAGCGTCAGCACGCGCACGCCACCACCAAAAAGCAGTGGAGCGCTAAAGGAAGCCATCGAAGTCATGAAAGTGAGCAGGGCCGCGGCGATGAGTGACGGCGTCAGTTGCGGCAAGACGATTCGCGTGAGCACTCGCACACGCTGAGCGCCCAAACTCCGGCCTGCTTCCGCAAGGGCGGCGTCAATTCTGGTCAAACCTGCGCCGGTTAGAACGTAGAAGAACGGGTACATGGTGTAGGTGTGAAAGAGCAACAGTGCCGGCCAACCATGTAGCGACCAGGGCGACTGTTCAAGGTGAAAGACTGACTGCGTTAACCTCGCCAGAATGCCTGACTCTCCGCATAGAAAAATAAAGGCAACAGTGCCGACGAGTGGAGGTAGGACGAGCGGTAGAGCCGCCAGAGTCGCGAACACTCGCCGCGCGGGGAACGTGTATTGTTCGAAGAGAAACGCCAATGGAACGCCTACTGCGGCACAGAACAAGACTGTTAGGACTGAGACACCGACACTCGCAAAGATTGATTCAAGAACGATGTTCTGCGAGAGAACCTCACGATAATTCGCGAACGACCAGCCAGTATCTCTTTGAAGAGAAGCGACTACTACGTGAATATT
>DATBRN010000134.1:0-12898 GCA_036560225.1 Pyrinomonadaceae bacterium
CGTCCAGGCCGCCCCAGGTGCTATAGCCAGCGCAGGTGCTCGTGATCATCACATCGTACGAGCCGTTGGACAGCAGTGTTACCGCAGGTTGCGATCTCATTTCGTGTCCTTCCGACATCGGAACTATGTAATCATCGCTTCTCTCGACCAGTTGTTTTTATTGGTTCCATTTGTACCCAAAACGTCCATGACAAATAGTTCTCTCAGTCTCTTGTTGAACATTGTCAACTCATTAGAACGATTGGAACTGTTAGAAATGACAGGCTATGACAAAGGACGTTTTAAGAGAAGGACGCGGTCTTCTGTGTTCCGCTTCCATAGCTGACAGCCTTACGTACGGGTTCCGACATCCGCACCGGAGCATGCCCGAGTCTCCTGTCTTAATCATTCGGCGTTCAATCTTTGAAGGAGTGTTGGAAACGGGCCAGCACGTGGCCGATTCCGGTGTCCCATGTCACAACGGATCTTTGGTTGTGAGGGAAGTGGGGTTCTGCGGCCTAATGATTGGGTGTTCGCAAACTCTCGCATCAAATGGATAAGCTCACGACAGCCGGACGCAGTGCCAGCTCAAGTCATCCCGCTGGCAGCCGTTGGAATCAACAAAACAATCGTTGCCATACCTTCGGCTTACTGAAGACGCTGATATCGTGGTTTACTGCGCCAGCCCTACGTGATATGCCTCGGAAACGGCTGCTCGTGAATTGGCGGCGATGGGATACACGAACGTGCGCGACTACGCGGGAGGAAAGCAGGATTGGATCGATGCGGGATTGCCGACGGAAAGTGAATACAAACATTGATCGTTGAAGACTAAAGTAGATCACGCGACCTCTCGCGCCTCCATCCAACTTAACTCTTCCGCATTTCTTTGTAGAGCCACGCTTTCGCAGTGCTCCAATCGCCTTTGACTTTATCGACAGACAAGCCCAGTGATTCTGCCGTTTCCTCAATAGTCAGCCCGCCAAAGTATCGTAATTCCACGACCCGACATGCCTGGTGATCGACGGCGGCCAGTTTGTCGAGAGCTTCGTCAAGATCGATAAGGTCTGGCGCCCGCTCCGGAGACAATACGGCTACCTCATCCAGTGCCACGTGCAGTGCCCCCCCGCCTCGCTTCGCATAACCGCGCTTACGTGCGTAGTCAATCAGAATTCGTCGCATCAATTGTGCTGCGATGGCAAAGAAATGCGTGCGGTTCTGCCAGTGAACTTCTCTTTGATCGACTAGTCTCAGGTAGGCTTCATTTACCAGCGCGGTGGTTTGTAGCGTGTGCCCCGGGCGTTCCCGGCTGAGATGGCGGTGCGCCAGCCGCTGCAGCTCATGGTGAACAAGTGGCATCAGCCGGTCCAGCGCGGCTTGGTCCCCGTGACTCCAATCCTCCAGCAATTTCGTGACGTCTTTGGGTGAGGGAGTGATCATGCAGCCCCTTTCGCCCGTTGGCTCGTGCGGAGTTTGCCAGATTTTAACACCAAGCTCACTTATACCCCCAAAAAAGTCCGCCATTTCTTCCTGCATTCTCGCGTAAATAAGTGAAGGCAGTTTTCGCGATTTTGATTTATCAAGGGAGAAAGACCATGGCTTCCCCGGAAAGAAATATTCATCAAGGTGCGTTTGTCGTGCCGGTATTAATGAGCGTCAGAGTTTTGATTGTTGTCAGTCTCATTACTTTCTGCGCTGTTAACGATGTGAATGCGCAGGAGGTGAAACCCATACAGAGCGCGTCGGCGATTACAGTAGCTGCCTCAGGAGACCGGGTGCGTTTCACGGCCCCAAGCAACGTGGTGCAGATGCATCTGCAAGTTTACGACAATGCCGGACAACTGATATTCGACGTGAACTCAAAAGGCAATGTGCTGGATTGGACGTTGCAAGACAGTGGGGGAGCACGTCTCATTCCTGGCTCGTATCTCTCTGTGGTTACTGTGAAGAGTCTTTCGGGGAAGATAAGCCAGCGCATTGGCTCGGTATCGGTGCAAGAGAAGCAGCTTGAGCTACAGCGGGTGGAGGCTGCGCAAATGTCACCTGGGCAACAACTGGCAGTCGGACCAATTGAAGAGAATGGTGCTCTGACTATTCTTCAAGCTGGTGAGACAGAAGCAACCACCGTGATCGCCCATGACGGCACTCAGGGTGAGATAACCAGAAGTCGCGGCGCGCTAAGTTTTCGGTTGGGAGATTTCTTCAGCGGCAAAGATGAAGAGCAGATGCGATTGACGGAAAAAGGCAACCTGGGGATTGGCACTGATAAGCCGCAAGCGAAGTTGGATGTGGCGGGAGTGATTCGCACCAGCAAAGGTATCGAGTTTGCTAATGGGACAGATGGAACAAATGTAACTAATCTGACGACCACAGCTAATGGCAACCTGCAACAGACCCTGGCCGATGGCACAGTAGTGCCGAATGCAACGGGCACAGGCACGCAGGACAAGCTTGCCAAGTGGACAGACAACGCAGGGACGCTGGGCGACTCGACCATCACCGAAGTAGGAGGAAGAGTGGGCATCGGGGTAAGCAATCCCACCTACAAACTGGTGGTGGGACCAGACATCGGTCCCGGCTTAACGACTTCGGATTTAACTATTTCACGTGGGCCGGGGCAGAGCGTCAGCATCTATGCCGGAGCCACAGGTGCGCACGGCATGAACTTCGGTTGGGATGAAGCGAATCAGCGGGCGTTTGTGAACGCGCCGGTACAGAGTCCGATTACCTTCACCCACGGCGGCATCAGCGAGCGCATGCGGATCGCCACCAGCGGCAACGTGGGTATCGGCACAACCGCTCCGGAGCAGAAGCTTGAGGTGGCAGGCAACGTGAAGGTGAGCGGCAATGGCAATGGCTTCATGTTCTCAGATGGAACCAGTATGACGACGGCCGGTGCGTCGCTGGGAGCCAATAGCTTTAATGGCAATCAGAGCGTGACCGGTAATGTCAGCGCTACTGGCAACATCAGTGCTGGCGGGTCAGTAAGCGGCAATGGTTCAGGGCTCACCAATCTGAACGCATCTAACGTTGTTTCCGGCACGGTTCCCATCGGCGCACTTGCCGGTACATATAACATCAACATCAGTGGCAACGCTGCCACTGCGACAAGCGCGGCGACAGCGACTGATGCCGCGAAGTTGGGCGGTGTGGCCGCGAGCAACTATGTGCAGACAGTAGACCCGCGTTTGTCTGATGCTCGTCCGCCAACGGCGGGCAGCACTAATTACATTCAGAACACGACCAGCCAGCAATCTTCAGGCAACTTCAACATCAGCGGAGATGGCATGGCAGGCGGTTTGCTGTCGGGCAACCTTATCAACAGCTCGACGCAATATATGATCGGCGGCAGTCGGGTGTTGAGCGTGCCGCCTGGAACGCAAAACTTCTTTGCGGGAGTAGGAGCGGGACAAAGTAACACGACGGGAAACAACAACTCCTTCGTCGGCGCTAATTCCGGGCTAAACAATACCACGGGAGCGTTCAACTCCTTCTTCGGTGTTAGTGCTGGCTTTCAAAACAACACATCCAACGATAACTCCTTCTTCGGCTATAACGCCGGCTCCCAAAACACGGGTGGGGCTAACGCCATCCTTGGCTCCGGAAACTCTTTCTTCGGCTCGCAAGCGGGAAGCAACAACACCACTGGGTTTCACAACTCCTTTTTCGGCCAGGATGTCGGTTCTGGCAACACCACAGGAAACGGCAACTCATTTTTCGGACGCAGTGCTGGAAGTTTTAACACGATGGGTGTTGCCAACTCCTATTTTGGCGAGTTGTCCGGGCTTTACAACACAACAGGGGAGAATAACTCCTTCTTCGGGAATGGCGCTGGCCAGGGAGTAAACAGCCAAAACAACACCGGCGGCGGTAACTCCTTCTTTGGTGCCGATGCCGGCAAGAACAACACCAGTGGCAATGCCAACACTTTTGTTGGCGAGAGTGCGGGACTCTCTAATTCAGTAGAGAACAACAACACCTTCATCGGCTATCTAGCCGATGGCGCGGTTGGTATCACAAACGCCACAGCCATCGGAGCTAAAGCATCTGTAACTCAGAGTAACTCAATGGTGCTGGGCAGCATCAACGGACAAAACGGCGCAACCGCAGATACAAAAGTCGGCATCGGCACAACCAGACCGAACGCCAAATTGCAAGTTACGGGTGGCGATGTATTTGTTGACACTGTCGGTACGGGACTGATTCTAAAATCGAGTCGTGACAGCTGTTTCAGGGTGACGGTGGACGATTTCGGAGTACTTAAAACGACAGCAGTTTCGTGCCCTTAAGGTCAATGCGATTTCACACTTGCTAATTGCCGATGTCTGTTGATTGTGTGCACCCCGCACAGCCATCCCCTTTGAACTTACTGGCTTTTGCTTTAAGGAGAATATGCCATGCCCAGAATCAGAGTTTTGATTGTGATCAGTCTCATTACTTTCTGCGCTGTTAATAGCGCGGTTGCTCAGGAGATCAAACCCATACAGAGTGCATCGGGGCCGGCGATTACAGTTGCCGCCTCAGGAGACCGCGTGCGCTTCACTGCGCCCACCAGCGTGGTACAGATGCATTTGCAGGTTTACGACACCGGCGGACAACTGGTATTCGACGTGAGCGCAAAGGGCAATGTGCTGGACTGGACGCTGCAAGATGGTGGCGGAACACGTCTCATTTCCGGCTCGTATCTCTCGGTAGTTACCGTGAAAGGGCTTTCCGGGAGATTGAGTCAGCGCATCGGGTCGGTGTCGGTGCAAGAGAAGCAGGTTGTGCTAGAACGAGCGGATGCAGCGCAAATGACCGCTGCCCAGCAGCAGGAAGTAGGACCAATTGAAGAGAATAGTGGTTTGACGATACTGCAAGCTGGTGAGACAGAAGCCGTCACCGTATTGGCCCATGACGGCACGGCTGGGCAGTTGACTAGAAGCCGCGGTGCCCTCTCATTTCGTCTGGGAGATTTCTTTTCCGGCAATGACGTAGAACAGATGCGCCTAACCGAAGAAGGCAATCTCGGCGTCGGCACCGACAATCCACAGGCGAAGCTGGACGTAGCCGGCACGATCCGCGTCACAAAGGGAATCGAGTTTGCCGACGGCACTGTGCAGACGACCGGCTTGAGCGGACGCAAAGACAAAGACGGCAACCTCGTGCCCAACGTTGCCGGCGCCGGCACAACGAATCAAGTAGCGAAGTGGACAGACAACGCTGGAACATTGGGCGACTCAACCATCACCGAGGTTGGCGGACGCGTAGGCATTGGCGTCACGAATCCCACTTATAGACTAGTCGTCGGTCCGGATATCGGTCCCGGCTTGACCACTTCGGATCTAACTATTTCACGTGGGGCGGGGCAAAGCGTCAGCATCTTTGCCGGAGCCACCGGTGCGCATGGAATGAACTTCGGCTGGGATGAAGCAAACCAGAGGGCGTTCGTGAATGCGCCGGTGCAGAGTCCGATCACCTTCACGCACGGCGGCCTCAGCGAGCGCATGCGGATTGCCACGAATGGCAACATCGGCGTTGGCACAACTGCTCCGGGACAGAAACTGGAAGTAGCAGGGAACGTGAAGGTGAGCGGCAATGGCAACGGTTTCATGTTCTCAGATGGAACCAGCATGACTACAGCGGGAGCGTCGCTGGGCGCCAATAGTTTTAATGGCAATCAGAGTGTCGTGGGTGATATCAGCGCGAGTGGGTCCATCAGCGGAAGTCATGGAAGTTTTAGCGGAACTCTGACTGCTGATGCGATTAGCGGAGGTAGTGGAAGTTTTAGCGGGAACCTAACTGCGGATACTTCCAGCTTGTTTGTTGATGCGAACAATCACCGCGTCGGCGTCGGGACCGGCGCTCCTGCCAACAAGCTCTCAGTGAATGGAAATGCTGATTTTACCGGTAATGTCGGCGTCGGGACACCCGCTCCCTTAGCGGTTCTGCACGTGCTCGGCTCGCAACCTCCACCGCTGTCCTCGCAAAACGGCAGTAACGCCCCCACGGTGTTGCAAATTATCGGAGGCAAGGGTGGCGAAGTGACTTCTGGAGAGGGCTTTAGCGGCGGCACCGGAGCCAACGTGATCATTCAGGCAGGCAGTGGTGGCGATGCCTTCTCAGCGAGGGGGCTTCCAGGAGTTGCTGGATCAATCAGACTCCAGCCTGGCTTGGGAGGTTCTTCTAGAGATTCTGGAACAGGTCCGGCTGGTAACGTATTGATTTCGCCCGACGGTGGCAAAGTCGGCATCGGCACGACCGCGCCTTCGCACAAGTTGGAGGTTAAGGGTGGCGGGTTCGAACACAATGTACTGATCACCGACAGCGACACGACCGCCACAACAGTTGATATTGGTAATACCTCCACAGGCGGCCAGACGTGGCGGTTGCAGTCGATCGGAAGCGGAGTCGCGGGCCGTGTAGGAAACTTTGAAATCTTCCAAGTAAACGGTCTCAATCCGGTCACCATTCAGCCCAATGGCCAGGTCGGCATCGGCATCGGATTAAACGCCGTTAATGCAGTCACCATTCAGCCCAATGGCCGGGTCGGCATCGGCACCTTTAATCCGCAAGACGTACTGGATGTCCAGGGAACCATCAGTTTCGCTGTGCTCGGCTCGGCTGGCAGCACAACTCTCTGCCGCAACGCCTCCAATCAGATCGCCACCTGCTCTTCCAGCCTGCGTTACAAGACCGACTTGCATCCTTTCATCGGCGGCTTGAACGTGGTCAACAGCCTGCACCCAATCACATTCCGGTGGAAGGCCGACCAGATGCTCGATGTCGGTCTGGGCGCGGAAGATGTGGCGGCAGTCGAGCCATTGTTAGTGACGCACAATGCGAGCGGGCAGGTTGAAGGCGTGAAGTATGACCGCTTGAGCGCGGTCTTCATCAACGCCTTCAAAGAGCAGCAAGCGCAGATTGCGCGGCAACAAGCAGACGTAAAGCAACAGCAGGATCAGATCGCAACGTTGCAGATGGCCAACGCCGCCCTGAACGCACGGTTGCGAGCCATTGAGAAGACTTTGAAGAAAAATGGTTCGGTGCGGCGGCGACGTTGATGCCCGCAAGATGTGCCGATGCTATCTGCGGCGCAACCCGAACGACCGCCAACACACGGACTACACGAGGCCATGACTTCTGGCTCACGAAGCGAACTGAGACGACTATCGAGGCCCATCAGTACTTCGTTGTCCACCTTCTTGCTCGTCACTACGGCGGTAATCCGACGTGCCGTACGAGGTCTGCGAATCGCGGGTCAGAGCGAAGAGGGTCGAGTCGCGGATCAACTTTGAGATAACGCAGCCAGTCGGAACGCTCCTCATACGCCTTTTGCAGCTACTCGAACGCTTGATCCTTTTGACCAAGCCCCACATAAATCGCGGCCACATCATACGGAGAGATATAGGTTTTCTGCGATGGTCCTTTCAGTTCATCTATTATTTTCAGCGCCTCTTCCCCTTTGCCCGCTATTGCATAGGCGTGTCCCAGCTCCGCTCTGATATACGAGCTATCTCCCGAAAGGTTGATGGCCTTGTGAAACTCCGCGATGGCTTCCTCATACATCCCTTTCTGCTCATAGGCTCCTGCGAGGAAATCGTGGGCCTGGGGAAAGTTCGGGTCCATCTCGCTGGTCTTCCTGCATTGCTCGACGGCCAGGTCATACTGTCGCGCATAGAGGTAATGCCAGCCCAGGTGTGCATTCAAGGGGAGCGAGAGCGGATCGAGCTCCAGGGCCCGAAGGCTTTCGACAAGGGATTCATGGGTGCGACCCACAGCCGTTAGATAATGCGAGTATTGATGATGCGCTTCAGCCTCATTGGGGTTCAACTCAAGAGCGCGTGTGAATTCTCTCTCGGAGCCTGGCCAGTCCCATTCGTACTCCATTTTAACCAGCGCCAGGCATCCGAGCGCGGTTCATGGGCTCTCTGAGAAAATTATTCTCACTCTAAGGTCATCAGCCAGATGTCCGCTTCCGTTGTTACAAGACTAAAATAGATCACGCGGTCATCATGAGAGAGCGTGGCTCCGTAGCCAAAATAATGCGGAGCGACCGACAGCGCCTCGCGAACTTTTTTCGACTGGCTGTCCACCAGGTAGAGCCTTCCCCTGTCTTGAAATAAAATTCTGCGGCTATCACTCAACCAGACGGGCATCAACCCGAAGTCTGTGAGCTTCTCGTATTGCTGTGATTCAAAAGAGTAAACAAAAATGCCATTAGTGGCTCCGGCGCGCACTTTATACCCAGCAAGTTTCCGCCCGTCGGGGGACCACGACGACGGTCTCCACTCACTAGAGTCGCCTATCGGGGGTAGTCTCTGCGGCGACTGCTCCTGCCAGGGCTTCCCGACTTCTATGACGAAAGTGCTGACGCCCTCCTGAAGGCATGCGAGGCGAGTACCATCCGGCGACCAGACAGAATTAGTTGTACCCGTGGTGTAAGTGAGTTGATGTAGTCCGCTACCGTCTGAGTTGATCATCCAGATTTCCCACTTGCCGCTCCGGTCGGAGAAAAAGGCAATCCGCTTCCCATCAGGCGACCAACGGGGTCTGCGGTCCTTATAGATGTCATCGGTCAGTTGGCGCAAGGATGTGCCGTCACGCCTGATGACAAATAGGTCCTCCTGTTTTTCTCCTATGGAACAAAAGGCCAGCCATTCATCGTCTGGTGAGAGGTCTGGAATGTCTGCCCGCCTGGAGCCCTCTGTGATCCAGACCGGTTGACCTGTGACTGTTTCCTTGGCTGGATCAAACCTGAGCTGCTGGATATTGACTCTGCGGATGAATTGCGCGTACACGATTCGTCGCCCGTCACGGGAAAAGCTCAGATGCGCGCTGTAAGGGGATGGGGTCGTCACCGCCTCAGGTGGTCCAAGGACTTTCCCCGTTTGCTCCTCAACGGGCACGCGCCAAAGGTTCGTGCTGCCCGCGCGGTCGCTCGCGAAGTAAAGATACTTGCCGTCCGGCGACCAGACCGGGTTCCAGTCCACAGCCGGATCATTAGTGACTTCCACCGGCTCGCCCCCGCCCGCCGGAATGGTCCAGATGTCGCGCTGTGCCGTTGCACTGCGTCTTCCCCAGTAGGCAACCCTAACTCCATGCGGAGACCAGTTGGGCTGCATTGAATTTTCTTTCGTGACGAGCCGCCTCTCTCCCGTGGCGACATTCACCGCCCAGATTCGGCTGTCCGGGTTATACAGGGCGCCGGGCTCCACGATGCTTTCGTCGGCGCAGGCGATCTCCTTTCCATCGGGGGACCAGGCCGGATTGTCACCAAAATCCGTCAGCCGCTTGACCGACTCGCCCGTCGCCCCCATCACAAATATGCCACCGCCTTCTCTTTCGGAACGAAACGCAATCAACTCGCCGTCCGGAGAGAAGGCTGGCTGCGTATCATCAGCAGGAGAGTCTTTAGTCAGGTTGATCGAATTCTTCCCGCCCACGCGTTGCAGATAGAGGTCCCAATTGCCCGCAGCGTAGCTGGCATAAATCATTGACTTGCCATCTGGTGAAAGAGAGGGGAAGTATTCCGGCCCAGACTGATCGGTGAGCTGCGTGAAGGTGGCGTTGCCCAACGGCGTTGAGGCTACCTTAGTTCTTGAGCTGAAGCGCGGCAGCAGATACCACACAACTGCGAGGATCACTATCGTTCCCAGAGCTATGAACACGCCCTGCTTATGATGTTTGATCTCAGTGACAATATACTCAGCGCTTGATGTCGGATGTGCTGCGTCTGCCAAGCTGGTCTGAACTGCTGGTTGCTTTGCAATTCCAGCCACAGCCTGATCACTGCTCATTGCAGCTACCGCTTCATCGCTCCTGTTTGGCGATGCCGATCGTTCGAGCTCAGCCTTAAACTCAAGCTCCCGCCTTAAGTTTTTGAGATCAATTAAGAAGTCCTTAACAGTTTGATATCTTTCTTCTCGATCTTTGTGCAATGCTTTTCGGATGATCCGCTCTAATTCTGCGGGAACTTCCGGCGAGTAACGCACAAGCGGCGCAGGCTCTCTTTGCAGGATCAACGAGAGCACATCGCCGGGCGTTCCACCCTCGAATGGCGTATGTCCGGTGACCATCTCATACGTCACGACGCCAAGACTCCAGATGTCTGTCCGTGCGTCCACCTTTTTGCCGCGCGCCTGCTCCGGCGACATGTAATGAGCCGTCCCCATCACCACACCCGCCTCTGTATTGACTAGCGTCGAGCCTACTGAATCGGTGTCCGGCTTCTCAATCAGCTTCACGAGACCAAAATCCAGCACTTTCACGAAGCCATCGTGGCGAATCATGATGTTCTCTGGCTTGATGTCGCGATGAATGATCCCGGCCTTATGCGCCGCTGCTAAAGCAGAAGCAACTTGAGCAGCAACGTCGAGCGCTTCCTCCAGCTTTATCAGCGCCTTCGCCGTATGCTCTCGCAGAGTCTGGCCATCAATGAATTCGGTGGCAATGAAAGGATGGTCATCTATTTGTCCGATCTCATGGATGGTAAGAATGTTCGGGTGATTTAGCGCCGAGGCAGCGCGTGCCTCCTGTTGGAAGCGGCGCAAACGATCTTGATCTTGTGTGAAGTAAGAGGGTAGAAGTTTCAATGCGACTTTGCGGCCTAGTCTGGTGTCCTGCGCTAAATAAACTTCACCCATTCCTCCTGCGCCTAACTGAGAGAGAATGCGGTATGCGCCAAAAGCCTGCCCTACCAATGACTCAGTTGGCTCGTCAGCGAGCATCTCGGCATAAACGTTCAAGGGGGGCTCTTCAATAAAACTGCCTGCCTGTTCGTGAGAAATGATAAGCTCCTCCACATCTTTTCGGAGCGACTCGTCACCAGCACAGGCTTCAGCGACGAAAGCAGACCGCTCGTTGGGTTTTCGCTCCAGAGCGGATTGCAACAGTTGCTTAACTCGCTGCCAGTGTTCAGGCGTCATCAGATCGCCACTTGGTCAACAAATTATTCTCACTCTAAGGTCATCAGCCAGATGTCCGCTTCAGTTCTTACAAGACTAAAATAGTTCACGCGGTCACCCTGTTGCCAGCGTTCGCGAGTCAATGACGCTCACCTTTTGCTGAGTTCGTGGTAGAACCGGCGGACGATAGCGTTACTTCAGAGGGTTCTTCGTTGTCTACGTGTTTTTGGCCGAGCTCTGCACTTGCCACACCTGCAGCCTACGGGCTTTATATGTATATCGAAATAGTCGTTCCCGTAATCGTATGAAAGCTCTTCGCCGGCCTTGATAGCCCTCTTGGACCATATCCAGACCCGGCGCCCGGAAATAATTGCTTCAGCATTTGGTCTGCATGAATGGTTAATGTAGCGAGCAGTATTGCTACGAGGAGTGCCGTCAACAGACCACTTCGTATTGACTTCGAAGAAGTATTTTCCAGTGTATCGTCGCTCCACCTCTTCGTTTGAGACAAGCGGGCCGGTGTATTCGATAATCCGTTTTCCCTTCGGGATCGATTCCAGTGTAAATAAACCGAGTCCGTGTGCCGTGCGCTTAATAACGAATTTGTGTTTGCCCCGGGTGATCGTCATTGGTTAATAGTCTGGTTTGAGTTGAAGTTAATAGCCTTGTCAGTTAATCGCCTTGTCTTGAGAATCAATAATATTCATCAAGGGCGTTTTTGCCTAAGTACGAATGTACATCCCGGCTGGAAATGGTTGGATGGGTTTTTTTAGGAGGAGGTCGTTTGGCTGTACTACTTAGTTGCGGACACAAAAATGGGTACAGAGCGAATTCGCACTGTACCCACTCCTCATTCCACTAAAAAGTGGCGGAGCCGACGGGATTCGAACCCGCGACCTCCGACGTGACAGGCCGGCGTTCTAACCAACTGAACTACGACTCCGCATGAGAATACGCGTATTGTACGCGCGACCAAATTTGCATGTTTTTTGGCTATCGCTAAGTTATTGAAAATAATGGTGGCCAGGGACGGAATCGAACCGCCGACGCCGGCCTTTTCAGGGCCGCGCTCTACCAACTGAGCTACCTGGCCAATGGGTAGGAAAGACCGCGTAGTATATGGAGTTAAAAAACGAACGTCAACTTAGTGCCCGGTAATGGGTCAGCTGATGTCCGATAAGCTTTAGCTTGTCGTAGTGCTACGAAAAATTAAAGTTTATCGGACACGTTCATTCAACCTACCAACTACCCAACAATAGTGACACAACACATACTTGATCGGCGATCCTCAGTATTCGCAAAAATTCGATTCCCAAGAAAGCCATTTCGACCTTGAGTAAAAATCCCGCACTGACCGCGTCTTTCCCTCGACCATAATCACTCACTATTTCCCGGAACAATCTATTTCCTTAGGCCGATGGATTTAGTGTAAACGGTATGCGTCTTGCCATGTAACACCGTTGGCGGAAGTAGATCGTCCGATATTAAAACGTGCGGGAGAGTTTGTGGATGCGTAACCAACAGACAATGCCACTCAGGGAGCAGGCGATGGAGGCGCTTCAGGAATCGACCACGCTGTTGGAGGTTGCGTGTAATCTAATGGAGCAAGGCAACCGAAGAGAAGCGGAAAGATTACACAAAGAGGCCCAAAACAAGCGCCATGCCTCAGTTTTGCTCATGGCCAAGGCGAACGCGATGGAAAATGGTCCCGCTGGGACCTTCTCCTCTCATTTCCTGGACTCAGACAAGTCAAGCTCTCATTAATTCCTCGAGATTAGGGTAGTACGTCCCGACATTACACCCGTAAGCAATAGATACACTGCTCCACAAGGAAAGTTTGTCAGATTAGTCACAGAATTTCGTTGACTCGTTGTCGGGGAAGTGTATAATGACAGTCGTTGAGGATGGGGTTGGCGCCCAAACGTCAGTCCAGTTGAAAAGACGACATCCGATTCAAAATTGAAAGTGCCCGCCAGTGCCAGCTCGGCCGCCGATCGCGCCCCCCGCAGTCGCTACCTTCGAGCTGGCACAGC
>DATBRN010000135.1:0-6891 GCA_036560225.1 Pyrinomonadaceae bacterium
ATTGTTACCGGTAATACCGTCGTACTGAAACCTTCTTCAGATGCGCCAACAATCGCTTACAAGTTTTTCGAAGTTTTGGAAGAAGCCGGTTTGCCTGCGGGGGTTGTTAATTTCATGACCGGGTCGGGAGCAGAAGTCGGCGACGTCATAGTTGATCACGCGAAGACACGGTTCATCGCGTTCACCGGCTCAAAAGAAATTGGGCTCCGAATTAACGAGCGGGCGGCTAAGGTCCATGAAGACCAAGTCTGGATCAAGCGCGTGATTGCGGAAATGGGAGGCAAAGACGCAATTATCGTTGCTGACGATGCAAATCTCGATGATGCTGCGACCGGCATAGTACAGTCGGCTTTTGGTTTCCAGGGGCAGAAATGCTCGGCCTGTTCGCGCGCGATTATCGACGCCCGCGTTTACGATCAGATGTTGGACAAGATTGCGGAACGTACCGAGAAGATCAAAACGGGCGATCCCAATGATGCGGGAACAAACATGAGTGCGGTGATCAACGAGAAAGCCTTCCGAACGATCAACGCGTACATCGAGAAGGGCAGGAGCGAAGGCGGGAGAGTTTTGAGCGGCGGCGGTTCAGATGGGGAACAAGGCTTCTTCATTGAACCGACTGTTATTGCTGACGTGAAACCGGGTGCAACTATTGAGCAGGAAGAAATATTCGGACCAGTGCTGGCAGTGATAAAGGCACAGGACTACGACGATGCGTTAAAGATTGCCAACGATACGCAGTATGGATTGACGGGCGCCGTTTATAGCGGTGACGAGGAAAAGCTGGCAAGAGCGCGGCGAGAATTTCATGTCGGCAACCTTTATCTCAATCGCAAGTGCACCGGCGCGCTTGTGGGAGTTCATCCATTTGGCGGCTTCAATATGTCGGGCACCGATTCGAAGGCCGGGGGCCGAGATTACCTCTTGCTTTTTATGCAGGCGAAGGTCTCCGCGGAGAAGGTTGGTGCTACCAACGCCGCGGTTGAGAAGCGGGCTGCGGTTTAGTCAGAGATTGTGAATGAGCGGGGGCAAGCGCGCCTTCCCAACCCAGAGCTGATCGTTACTTGCGCTTGGTTGCCGAGTAAGCGGCTTTCAAGGCTCACAGGATCAGGCAGGTTAGAAAACCTCTCAGGTTAGGAAGGTGGGCTTGGCCCCGCTCTTCGCTGCGGTTGCAAACATCATGCGGATAGTCTTCATGGGCACGCCTGAGTCTGCTGTGCCATCCTTAGAGCGCTTGCTAGACGATGGGCACGAGATTGTCGCAGTCTGGACGCAGCCGGATAAGCCTGCGGGGCGTCGTGAGAAAATGCACTCCCCTCCAATCAGGGAGTTTGCCATCGCGCGTGGTCTCAAGGTTGAGCAACCTCAGAAAATCAAGACAGACGAAGCAAAGGATTTGTTTGCTTCTTATGGAGCGGATGTGGCTGTCGTTGTCGCTTACGGCCGCATTCTTCCGCCTGAATTTCTACGCGCACCACACAGAGGTTGCATAAACGTGCATTTCTCTTTGCTGCCACTTTATCGCGGCGCCGCTCCGGCCAACTGGGCAATCGTTCACGGCGAAACGAAAACAGGTGTAACCACGATGTTCATCGAAGAAGAGCTTGATTCAGGCCCTGTCCTCTTGCAGCAAGAAACACCAATAGGCGATACGGAAACTACGCCTGAACTAATGCAACGCCTCGCGACAATCGGCGCTGAACTATTAAGCGAAACGCTCGCTCAACTCAACGTAATAACACCGCACCCGCAGCACAAACGTTACGCTACCTTCGCCCCGATGCTACAAAAGAAAGATGGGGCCATTGATTGGTCGAACCCGGCTGCGATGATCGAGCGTTGCGTGAGAGGCTTTCAACCCTGGCCCAATGCCTACACCTACCACAATTCGCACCGACTAATCATATGGCGCGCAACGGTAGTCAATGCAGCGGACCTAAGCGCACGCGAGGGTGAAGTGATTACCGCCCACGGAGATGATCTCGTTGTGAAGTGCGGCGGAAAAACAGCGCTTCGGATAATTGAAGTCCAGCCGGAAGCCCGACGCCGCATGAGCGTGAGAGATTTCCTCAACGGAGCACACTTGAAGATTGGCGATCGCTTTGCTGAAGTCTAATTCTGTTTCGCCAGCGCGGCGCGCAGCGTTTGAAATTCTGCAGCGCGTGGAGGAGGGCGCGTACTCCACGATCCTGTTGGCCTCGAGAGAAGACGATCTAAAGCCAGTGGATCGCGCTCTCTGCCACGAGCTGGTGATGGGCGTATTGCGTCGCCAGTTATGGCTGGATCGACTAATTGAGTTCTACGCAAACCGGAAAGTTTCGGGCCTCGATGCGGCAGTCCTGGTAATCCTAAGGCTAGGTCTTTACCAGTTGCGTTTCCTCTCACGCGTGCCCCCCTCCGCTGCTGTCAACGAGTCGGTCAAGCTAGTTCATTACGCACGCCTGACCTCGGCCGCCGGTCTTGTTAATGCCATTCTGCGCCGGGCGACGCGTGAGCCAGAAGTTGACCCCACGCGCGATCTGGATGATCCAATTGAGCGGGTTACTGTTGCCACTTCACATCCCGCCTGGCTAATTGAACGTTGGACCAAAGTCCAAGGCGCGGAGGCAGCCGAGGCGTTTGCGAAGGCCAATAACGAACCAGCTCCTGTCGCCTTTCGTGTGGTAGGAGCGCGCGCGCAGGAAACTGAAGTTTGCGAGCGTTTGCGCCAATCGGGGGCCGAGTTAGTTCCTTCCAGGGTCGTTAGCCACGCCTGGCGAATAGTTGGAGGCGGAAGGTTATTAGCGGAGCTGGCGGCGGAGGGACATCTGTATCTCCAGGACGAAGCCTCGCAGCTGGTTGCTGAGGTACTCGATGTGCTACCCGGCCAACGGGTGTTGGACCTTTGTGCGGCGCCCGGGAGCAAGACTACTCAGATTGCGGACCAAAGCCTGAATTCCACGGCCTCGCCGCTGATAGTTGCCTCAGATTTACACGGACACCGTCTCAAGACGGTGGTTTCATTGGCGAAATTGCACGGATTGAGAAACATTCAGTGCCTGGCTGTTGACGGTTTACAGCCCCTACCGTTCGCGGAAAGGTCATTTGACCGCGTGTTGGTCGATGCCCCATGTTCCGGGACAGGCACTCTGAGGCGCAACCCCGAAATACGATGGCGCATCTCAACCGCTGACATACTGGATTTATCCCGGCGCCAGAAGCAACTTCTTTTCAATGCCGCGCAAGTAGTTAAACCGGGAGGACGCCTAATCTATTCGACTTGTTCGGTCGAACCCGACGAAAATGAAGATGTAGTGCAGACGTTCCTTGAAAACAACGAGGCTTTCAAACTGGGTCAGTTAGCGCTCGATTCGTCCTTTTTGACCTCCTCAGGCGCCGCGAGAACCTGGCCCCAGCGAGAAGGAACGGATGGTTTTTTCATCTGCGCGTTTGAACGAAAAGGCAAGTGACGGTTCCTAAACCGGGGGAATTCGTTACCTTGCGAGCCTGTGGAGCGGATGTTAGACTTCGCGGCTTGGTTTCCAGCCCACGTAATGGGTTCAGGGTTGGAGTTGAGGTTAGTTAGTGAATACAGCCACCGGCGCACTCTCAGTACTTCGAAGGGTCGGCATCGTGATCGCGATAGCGATCGTTTTTGTGTTTGGACTGGCCACCACGGTTTATCTGTCTCTCCGCAGCCCAGAAGTGAAAGTGCCGGATGTTGTGGGCAAAGACCGTTTTGAAGCAGAGCGAGTGTTAGGCGCCGCGGGCTTGAACTTTCGCGTCCGCGCCACACGGCCGAGTAGTCAAGTGAATGCGGACACGGTCTTGTTTCAGTTGCCGCGAGGAGGGGAGATAGTTAAGGCCGGCCAGACCGTCGCCATGGACATCAGCCGGCAGGTCAAAGAAGGCGAGTCTTCGCAAGCCGTCGCCCCAGAAAAATCACCCGAAGAGAAACCGTCAAACCAAAATACAGACGAAGCTGTTTCAGCCAACGAAAACAAACCGAAGCGAAATAAAAACACTAACAAGAACGAAAACGAGAACGCGAACGCTAACGCTAACACCAATCGTGCGGCGGCTAACAAGAACGCGAATCTTGGAAATACGAATCGGTCCACTAATGTGAATTCGGGCAGACCACCGGTGAACGACAATACCAACGTGAATCGAAGTGCTCCCAACGTGAACCGGAACGCCAATCAGAATGCAAATGTCCGCCCCGCCACGGTAAAGCCTTCCCCAGTCGCCAAGCCGACACCGGGGAATCCATAAGTTCCGACGAGATTGGATGATGTGCCGAGTGGGCATGGGTTCTTGATGATGAATGGCAGGACAATTGATATTGCCCCCTCGATCTTGTCGGCCGACTTTTCACGTTTAAGCGAAGAGATAGAGGCAGTTAGGCGTGGTGGTGCGACAATCTTGCATGTCGATGTAATGGATGGGCATTTCGTGCCTAATCTGACAGTTGGATTGCCGGTCGTTAAGTCGATTGCAGAAGCGACAGACCTGCCGATAGATGCGCATCTGATGATTTCTGAGCCTGGCAGATATGCGCAGCAGTTTGTCGAGGCGGGGGCCAAAATGGTTTCGGTGCATGTCGAAGCAGACGCACATCTCCATCGAACCCTGGCCGCGATCAAGGCAGCAGGAGCGATGGCCGGAGTCGTACTCAATCCGGCGACGCCGCTTGAGAGTTTGGGCGAAGCCCTGTTGTTCGCCGATTATGTACTCGTGATGTCAGTCAATCCGGGATTCGGCGGCCAGAAGTTCATCAAGACTTCGGTCGACAAGGTTAGGCGACTAAGGAACATGATAGAGGAGCGCCGGCTGGCTACACGGATTGAGATAGACGGTGGTATCGACCTTGAAAACATCGCAGCGGTTGTAGCCGCAGGTGCGGAGATAATAGTTTCAGGTTCTGCGATTTTTGGCGCCGCTGATCCCGAGGCCGCTGTGCGGGGACTGCGCGAAGCAACGGTTCAATGGGTCTAGTGGTTTAGGTTTTCGATTTGAAGTTTCCGATTGATAGTTCGACGGGATTCCGAAGGATTGAAATCAGCAATCGGAAATCATCAATGTTACACAGCAAGTTCTGGAGGTTTTAATTATGCATTCTCGCTTTAGCGCTCATTTGGTGATTTGTGCTGCGCTCATTTTCGGCGTGGCCTTTACGGCGCTGGCACAGGGTGGCGGCACCCAGAGCGAGCTTTCACCGCTTCAACGTCTTGACGTGATGCGATCGAAGCTCGATTTCATGCGGCGCTCATTGAGTAGTGCCATTTCGTCAATGGAGCCAAAGGGCGCGTCCCAGAGCGATAAAGATAAAAAGAATGCCGACGATCCCGTCGTCAGGCTTCGGGGCCTCGACAAAGAGGTGTCGTCGATTCTTTCTGAAGTTATGGACGTTCGCGGTAAACAAGAACGCTCCGAACGTTATGATCCCACTATCATTGATCGGCTGGAGACTTCCGTGGCAGAGATTAACACTCGGGTTGAGGCGGGACTGCAATCAACCGCCGGCGCTCGAGGAACGGGAGTTACCGCAACTGCGGCCCCTGTCAAAAAGAAAAAGAAAGGTCGTTTCTTCGGTCTGCTGGGCGGAGGAGGTGACGACAAAATTGAAGAGTTGACTGGGACAGTAGCTCCTGGACGCGACCGCGTACTCTTTGAGGAAGCCGCCAAAGAAGTAAGAAAAGGAAACCATGAAACTGGCCGCCTTCTCTTTTCGACAATCATAAACACCTACCCTGATTCGCCCTTTCTGCCCCTGGCAAAACTTGCGATTGCCGACTCGTTTTATCTGGAAGGCACGACCGCTTCCCTCGTTCAAGCCGCGCAGGCCTATCTGGACTGGCTGACGTTTTTCCCGACGGATCCGCTCGCCGATGATGCAATGCTAAAAGTCGCTGAATCAGAAATGAGACAGATGGGGCTTTCGGATCGCGACATTACGCACGCGCGCAAGGCCGAGCAACGTTTGAAAGCCCTCCTCCAGCAGTATCCTCAAACCAATCTTCGCCCCATCGTAGAAGATCGTCTGCGTGAAGCTCAGGAAAGTCTGGCGATGCACGGTTATCAGATCGGGATTTTTTATTTAGAGGCTCGCTACAAGGGCCACAAGGGCGGTCTCAAAGGAGCACAGTCGCGGTTCAAGGAAGTAAATGAAAAGTATCCGAACTTTTCGATGAGAGATGGTGTGCTCTTCCGGTTGGCCTATACCTATCAGCAGGAAGAAGAACCTGACGAGGCTGCGAAGTATTACCAGGAATTGTTGCGTGATTTCCCTAACAGTGAATACGCCGAAAAGGCGAAAGAGCAGTTGGGCATCATCGGTGTACCGGTTCCAGATCCCGATCCCGCTCGGAAAAACATGGCGCCGCCTGAGCGCCCCGGCTTTGTGGGAAACCTAATGAAAGAGGTTTTGGGAAGGGCCGATGTTACGGTCAACACTAATGGAATACTGATTAGCAAGGACAAGAAGGAGGGCAACACCGATCTTATCGATGAAGCCCTGAAATACAACGGACAACTGCCTTCTAACGTTACGCCAATAGCGCCTGTGCAGCGGTCAAGTCGCCCCGCGCAATCTAATCCGAGCCCGCGACCGGCAACTCAAAACGCAACCCAAGCCGCACCGATTGCGCCCGCGAGCTCAACTCCACGGCCAATCAAACCGTAGACTCAGCCAAACAGAGTTACTCTTTGTATCCAGCCCGTTGTGATCTCCACAACGGGCTTTTTTATCTAGCGGACTGAATGTCCGGTACTCCTGCAGTTTAATCTGACGCGTGAGCCGCACGTCTAATTCACACTGCGGCTTGAGCCTCAGGGCGGGGAGTCCTTTGCCGCCCCTGGGGTAAAGTTGCGGTAAGAATGAACTGAATTGAAACTTCATCAGTAACCGGA
>DATBRN010000136.1:0-13632 GCA_036560225.1 Pyrinomonadaceae bacterium
ACGCTCAGCAAGAGAATGGTTGCTTCGGACAATATTTCTTCAACCAAGCTGTCGCCGAAGCGGTTGTTCGCGCTGCGCGCTCAGTGCGGGCGAGACGCCCGCGGTCCCAGTGATTAGGGGCTAGCTTTCCATCCATAAACATCCTGCTCCTCGGGAGCTAGCGATGTAACTCGTTCCATAAATATGGATCGGTTCTTCCGTTTTATGGCGGGACCAAATCAAACCGATAACATTTCAGTTACAAAGAACTAATTCAGTTACAAAGCACTAAAAGGCGGCGTCACCGGAATTTCAACTCCAGATCAGCCGCCCTTTTTGAGGAGCCCACCTACCTCGATTGTGTAAACGTCTTAATGACAGAAAGGTTCCAACAATCCACACCGACTATTTAAGCGGCGCGGGCCCGGGGAACTCGACGCTGCCGGGCAACTCGCTCAAGCCAGTGCTGGGCATCTTCATACCTGGCAAAGCGGCGTTCATCGAGCCGGAATGCCGCGGTATGGTAATAGCGACGTCCATTGATCATCCGTGCCGCATGCTTAATGTGAAGCATCTCGTGGTAAAGAATGTACTCGACGAACCATTCGGGCACTTGAGTTGAATCCAGAGACTTGCTGATGGTTATCGTTTCATACACGCGATCGTGATGACCGAGGATGCTTCGAGTCTTCCGTTTCGACCAGGTAAGCGCTGGTTTCTCGAGACTGGAATCGAAGTAGCGGCGATTCAGTTTGGAAAACATCTTGTCGAGGTCGTAGACGCTGCCCTGCGCGCTGGAAATTACCTTCCGGCCACGGCCGCGGCGGGCAATATCAGATGAACGCATCACCGACGGCGTTAAGGAGTAGTCGCGGTAGGTTCGTTCATGAACCGCGGGAACCTTTTTTCCGAGCAATCTGGCTACCAGAACAAAGGCGAGGGCTCGAATCACTTCAGGCGGACTGTCCTTACAAATATCGGATAAGCGCACGTAGACCTGGCCTGAACGCACCCTGATCGTGTGGCGTAAACCGGCGTACGGATAAAAGCGCACGTCGATTACGGGCACACCACGACTGCTGCCCAGGTGGTGAAAAGCGTCAGCAAAAAACTTCTTCACCTCAGTCATTGCCCAATACTCCTGACAACTCGTTTCGCTTATCGCGGTTCAATTGTTGTAGTCCCGATGCAGGAAGAGGCAGGAAACCCTCTGACTCTCGCTCCAGTTGTTAGACCCGAGGATTGGGTACTGAAGGCCTTCGGTTACGGCTCATATTACGGAGAACTCTTGCCGAGCGTCAATTGATCCCGGGACAGGTGCAAAAACCCCAGAAAAAACGCCAAAGTCTTGGGACGAAACGGGTCGCGCAGGGGGTCAAGCGGAAAGGGCAGCCGTTTTTTGGCACTCGCAGGTGTTTAGTTGAGAGCCGCCAAAATCCAGGCGCTCAACCGGGTGGATGTAGTCCAGTTAAGTCTTTGCATCCGCTTGGATTATCTGTGCCGTCTGAGATCGAAACTCCTCTTCCTGGATGTTTGCAGCGCGGCAAATGATTCATTTATACTGCCAGACGCTGGTCATTTGCTGCGCACTGCAGTTGGTTTGACCCTTTAACGTGAGTTTTTCGGGTTAGTGCGAGAAATAGGCTTTAACAGAAAACTTGATGCCCCGTCGCAATCCAACCGTCCAATCCTCGAAAAAGAATAGTCTCGACGCTCGCGCGCAGGCCGTGCTGGCTGCCGTGATAAAGGAGCACCTTGTCACGGGCGAGGCTGTCGGCTCGCTGGTTCTCGCGGATCGGTTTTCCAATAGTGCGGGTTGGAGTTCGGCGACAATCAGAAATGTCATGGGAGAACTCGAGGAGGCTGGACTGGTCGAGCAACCGCACACGTCGGCTGGTCGAGTTCCAACGGACCAGGGTTACCGCTTTTACGTCGACAATATATTGGAAGAGGCTCGGCTTTCCCGGGCCGACCTCAAGGCGATCGATCGGGTGTTCACCTCCAGCGGGGTTGATTCAGCCACCTCTTCGGATCGCATCATGGAAAAAATGTCGCACGCCCTCTCGGAGCTGTCCGAGAACGTAGGAATAGTAGTCTCACCTTCGATCGCGGATAACCGTCTAAGTCATATTGAATTTGTCCAGCTTTCCGATAAACGAATCCTGGTTGTTCTCGTAACTACCTCGAACATCATTCACAACAAGATTATCCGCCTGGATGACAAGATTACTCAGGAAGAGCTTGAACAAACAGCGCGCTACCTTAATACAGAGTTTGCAGGCATGAGCCTAATGGCCATTCGAGCTGAAATCCTCGAACTGATGAGCGAGGAGAAGGCTCTTTATGATCGCTTGCTTAGGAATGCGATTCTCCTTTGCGACATGAGCCTTGAAGGCGAGGAGTCGACAAGCGGAGATGTCTACGTCGATGGCGCCTCAAACATCCTGAGTAAGCCGGATTTTGTCGACGTTGACAGAATGCGCGAGTTGTTTCGAACTTTTGAGGAGAAGTCCCGCCTGATCAAGATTCTGAATGAATGTATGTCCCGCGAACAGCCTGCAAACTTTGGAGATGTGCATGTTGTCATTGGCAGGGAACATCCCATCTCCTCGATGCGTAATTGCACCCTAATCACCGCCCCCTACCGACTTGGTTCAAACGAACACCTTGGCACGCTCGGCGTCGTGGGCCCAATGAGGATTGAATATTCCCGCATCATGGCTATGGTAAACTACATGGCGCGGCTCATTGAGCGCCGCCTGAACGAAGAAGCACGTGGCTAACAATGAGGTTGTTCGGAACCTGCCAAACATTGGAAGAACCGGAACCGTCTGATGGCTCCTGACAAGAAAAGAGACAAGTCGAACCGCATTCCGATTAGTTTCGTGGATTCGGAGACTGAGAATGTCTCCGACGCCGAATCTGAATCGGGTTTGGCCGAAGTGTCGGAAGACAATCCGGAAGTTTCAGCCGACAACCAGGAGACGACAAACGAGCTGGTTTCAGACGAGGAAGCGTCGGGACCCGAGCATGAAGAGCTGGACCCTTATGTTGAGCCTGCCCAGCCTTCGCCTCAAGCCGATGGCTCAGGCGATGCCGCACCGAGTGCCGGCGGTCCGGAGGTCGCCGAACTAGTTGCCACCAGGGCTGAGTTGAAACGACTGGAGACCGAAATCAAGGAGTTGCGAGACAGTCTGGCGCGCCGCCAGGCGGACTTCGAGAACTACCGCAAGAGAATGGAGCGCGAGCGATCCGAAACCTACAATCGAGTGGTTGCGGATATTGCTACCAAGCTATTGCCGGTGCTCGATAATTTGAAGAGGGCCTTGGAGACCGAAGCTTCGGTTGAAGCAAGCGAGTCGGACGAATTTCGTCATTTCTTAAGCGGCGTTGATCTGATTCACAAACAGCTTAATGGCGTCCTTGATGCGTTCGGTGTCAAGCCGATTATGGCCGAGGGAAAGCATTTTGACCCGCATCTTCATGAAGCGGTCGTCACTGAAGCTACTGACGATTATGAGCCAGATACCGTTATGCAGGAGATCGTGCGTGGGTTCAGATTAGGCGATAAGTTGATTCGTCCCTCACTTGTGAAGGTATCTGTAAAAAATGATTCTTAGTGCTCCTAACACGCGAACCCCGGTAGGAGTTGAATAACGATGGGAAAATCGATCGGAATAGATCTGGGTACGACTAATTGCTGCGTCTCCGTCCTGGAAGGCGGTGCGGTGCAGATTGTGCCCAACAAAGAGGGTGGACGAACCACTCCGAGCGTGGTTGGCTTCACTGACAAGGGTGAGCGTTTGGTTGGGCAGATTGCAAAACGCCAGGCTGTTACCAATGCGGCCAATACGGTTTATGCCGTGAAGAGGCTAATCGGGCGTAAGTATAACTCGCCTGAAGTGCAGCGCATGCGCGAGACCTCCGCATTTGAGATAGTCGATTCTCCAAACGGCGACGCTCGTGTGCGCGTACAGGGGCGCAGCTATAGCCCGCCCGAGTTGTCTGGAATAGTGCTTCAACGACTGAAGGCGGCGGCGGAAGATTTTCTGGGCGAGCCGGTGACCGACGCCATCATCACAGTTCCGGCTTACTTCGACGACACGCAGCGCCAGGCGACTAAAGACGCCGGGAAGATTGCCGGGCTAACAATCGAAAGGATCATTAACGAACCAACAGCTGCAGCGCTGGCCTATGGCCTGGGAAAGAGCAGTGTTGAACGTATCGCGGTATATGACCTTGGCGGTGGCACGTTTGATATTTCCATTCTGCAGATGAGCGACGGCGTTTTTGAGGTGCTTTCTACCTCCGGCAATACGTTTCTTGGCGGTGAAGACCTTGATGAGAGAATTATGAATTGGATGGCCGATCAGTTTCTGACTGATACCGGTATCGACCTCCGCAAAGATCGGCTGGCACTGCAGCGTCTGAAGGAAGTTGCTGAGCGCGCAAAGTGTGAACTCTCATCGTCGACTGAGACCAATATCAACCTTCCGTTTATCGCTGCTGATACCACCGGCCCAAAGCACTTCAACAAGGCGCTTACTCGAACTGAGTTTGAAGGGCTGGTCGCGGACTTGATCGAACAAACCGTCGAACCATGTCTGAAGGCGCTCAAGGACGCGAAGTTGCAGCCCGACGATGTCGACAAAGTGATTCTGGTGGGTGGGCAAACGCGCTCGCCGATTGTTGAACGCACGGTGGAGAAGATTTTCGGAAAGAAGGCTTCGGCAGAAATTAACCCCGACGAAGTTGTCGCGATGGGAGCTGCAATTCAAGGCGGCGTGCTGACTGGCGAAGTCAAAGACATTGTGCTGCTCGACGTTTTGCCGTTAAGTCTGGGACTGGAAACCCGCGGCGGATTGTTTACTAAGATTATCGATCGGAATTCGACTATTCCCTTACGCAATAGCCTCACGTTCACGACCGTAGTGGATAACCAGACGTCGGTGGAGATTCATATCTTGCAGGGTGAGCGCGAAGTCGCACAAGGCAATCGTTCGCTCGGAAAATTCGAGCTGGTGGGCATTCCGCCGAGCCCGCGCGGTGTGCCGCAGATCGATGTTTCGTTTGAGGTTGACGCAAGTGGAATTGTTTCGGTCTCGGCCCAGGACAAGGCCACGGGCCGCGAGCAACAAATGCGTATTACACCGACCTCTGGTCTTGCGCCAGACGAGATTGAGCAACTAATAGAAGAAGCCCAGGGCTTTGCTGAATCTGACCGCGTTGCCAAAGAGATGGTTATCCTCCGCAACAAGCTCGACTCGCTTCTGCGCAACACGCAAAAGTCGTTCGGCAAATTCGGTGGAATGCTTTCGAAAAATGATCAGGAAATAGCGGAACGCGTATTCAAGGAAGCCGAGCAAGCCGTCAATGAGCCGGCGACCGATTCAGTTAACAAAGCTCTTAATGCACTTGAGCGCGTCGCTGCTCAGCTAACTGCAGCCATGATGCAACCCGCATCCAGCGAGCCGGCAAAGAATGGCGCGGATTCCCCTCCAGGCGAATTTACAAAATTCTAGGTTGTCAAATTCCAGATTCAACATTTAGAAGGTTTTAGGAAGAGTTTTAATGAGTAAACGAGATTATTACGAGGTATTAGGCGTCAGCCGCACAGCTTCCGAGCAGGAACTAAAGAGCGCATACCGGGCCCTGGCCCAACGTTATCACCCGGACAAGAATCAAAGCGACCCGAGCGCGGAGGAGAAATTTAAAGAACTGGGCGAAGCCTATAGGGTTCTTGCCGACGCTGAACAGCGCCAGCGCTACGATCGCTTTGGCCATGCCGGAGTTTCGAGCAGCGCCGGCCAAGGTTGGGGAGCGCCGGGTTTTGGTGGCATCGAAGATATCCTCGGTGACCTCTTTGGATTTAGTGACGTATTTGGCGGAGGCCGCACGGCAGGCCGCCGCTCGGCCGCCCAACGCGGCGCCGATCTCCGCTACGACCTCGAGATCACGCTCGAAGAAGCCTATCGCGGCATGACCGCACAGTTGCGCATTCCCCGTCTGGAAACTTGCGAAGGCTGTAAAGGTAGCGGTGCAGCCCCAGGCACTCAGCCTGAAAACTGTAGCAACTGCGGCGGCACTGGCCAGGTTCGCTATCAACAAGGGTTCTTTTCGGTAGCTAGAACCTGTCAACCCTGTCGCGGTGCGGGTCGCGTGATAAAGAACCCGTGCACGGAATGTCGTGGCGCTGGCCGCATCGAGCGCGAAAAACAGATGGAGGTAAAGATTCCGGCTGGCGTGGAGACCGGCTCACGGTTACGCGTACAGGGTGAAGGAGAATCCGGAACTCACGGCGGTCCATCAGGCGACCTTTACGTGGTAATCCATCTGGCCGAGCACGAACGCTTTGAGCGGCAGGGAAGTAACCTCTACGCTTCGCAGCCCCTTACCTTCGCGCAAGCCGCGCTCGGCGCCGATGTATTTGTTAACACGATTGACGGCGAAGAGAAAATCAAGATACCTACAGGCACGCAGACAGGAACCGTCTTTCGCATTAAGGGCAAGGGTATGCCGGTACTCGGTGGGCGCGGCCGTGGCGATCTGTTTGTCTCAGTTACGGTGATCACACCGACATCGCTGACGCGGGAGCAACGCAAGCTCCTCGAGCAGCTTGCCGTAGTTGAGAACAAGGACCTTGAAGATAAAGGCCTGGTCGACAAGGTTCGCGATATTTTCGGCTGAAGATTGTAGGGGCGTTCCTCAGTGTGCGCCCCTTTCCGTCGCGAATAGGGCGCCTTCGGAGGATGCCTATACAGTTCCGATATCAACGATACCTCCCAAGCTACGGAGCGCGAAAATGAAGATCCCCCAACTTCGCTTATTGTTCTGCCTACTTGCAGCCTTCCTAATCAGCGGTTCATTCTCCGCGCAAGCGCAAGACAGCATGCAGCGCTGGCAGAGTTTTGATTTCTCCAGAACCGCCCTTAAGTCCGCCGACCTCGTCGTGATTCCGCTCGAAGACTTGAAGCTAATGCGCGGAATTGTTTTTGGCCGGCACGGCCGTGTTTTCAAAGACGCAGAGATTGCTACTTTCCTGACAGCGCAGACTTGGTATAAACCCAATCACGAATTTCAAAACTCAATGCTCAACAGCACCGAGTATCGGAACCTGGATCTGATTCGTGACGCCGAAGCTAGCAAGCACGAGACGGTCCAACCCGGTGACATGCGTTATTGGCACACGCGCGTGCTGACGACTAAGAAACTTGGGGTTCACAGCGGCGCCGAATGGCGCGTGCTGCGCGCAGAAGTAGAGGCCATTCACGGCAAACGTTTCAGCGAGCCATGGCTGCAGCAGTATTTTGATGAGCGTTACTGGTACAAGCCGAGGGACAATTACGATCCGAAGCAGCTTTCTCCGATCGAGGAGAAAAACCTACTGTCAATCGAAGCAGGGCAGAAAAAGTCGCGCAAACTTGCCCTCGCGCCTGGCGACATGGAGCTCTTTGAAAACAAGTTGATTTCCGAAGAAATGCTGCACGGCTTGAGCTTGAATGAGCTGCGACTGCTGCGGAATGAAGTTTACGCTCGTCACGGACGTCAGTTTCAGGCTCCCTGGCTGTCGCAGTATTTCTTCAGCCAGCCGTGGTATCAGCCCAACGATAATTTTAAAGACGAAGAATTATCGGGACCTGACAAGCAGAACGTCGAAACGATTGTTGCTTACGAGAAAAAGATCCACGACGAACTGGGAAGCAAGCCAATCACGCGGAGTCTGCTTGAGGGTTTGTTTGTCGAAGATGCAGCCAAGATGCGGCAGGAAATTTACGCACGACGAGGCAAAGTCTTCACCAAAGAACCCTGGTTTCAGACTTACTTCGAAAGTTTCGCCTGGTACAAAGCCAACCCCGATTTCACCGATGCCCAACTGACACCGCTCGAGAAACGCAACATCGCCACAATTGCCGCCTATGAGAAAAAGGCGGTGAGCGCGATGAGCGTAATCGAAGGTTGATAAGGCTCACCGGTCTCGCGTGCCGAGACCAAACACGGATAAGAAAAAGTGAGGCGGGCGCCGAATGAGTCGCCCGCCTTTTTGCTTTCTGGTCTGCTGACACAGAGTCTCAGGGTCCAAACCGGTGACGATACTCGCCGGACTCAATAAATGCTTTGACCATCTCTGCCTTCTGTACTCTAACCAGTGGGTCGTCTCCGGGTTGCGTGAAACTGTTCAACTTGTTGAGCCAGAACCCATAGAACAACGAAAGGTCACAAGCGGTAGTGAACCTTCGCCTTTCGCAACGCCTCATCGTGGTTGTCTACATTTTGCAAACGCAGTGTGACGTCAGCATTCAGATCAAACCCCGCTCGTTCGCCGGCCAGAAGTTTCACCGTTCCGGCGGCCGCGATCATTGCTGCATTGTCGGTAGAGAGGTGAGGAGAAGGGAAATAGACGGGAACTCCCAATCGCGCGGCCGCTTGCCGCGACGCTTCTCGTAAAGCGCCGTTACAGGCGACGCCGCCGGCGACGATCAATGTTTGCGGTCGATTATCTAAGGCCACTCGCTCCGTTGTTTCTACCAGTGAACGGACAACTACATTTTGAAAACTCGCCGCCAGATCCTTAATCGCTTGCGTGGGTTCCTCGCCGTTCGTGACTGGAAGCAGTCCGGTTTCGCGCACATGTTTCGTGACGGCGGTCTTCAAGCCGCTGAAACTAAAATCTGCGGAACCATCGCCCATTCGGGGCAGCGAAAACTTGACAGCCTTCGGATTACCTTCGCGCGCTAGTCTTTCGATGACTGGGCCTCCGGGATAACCGAGCCCTAACATCTTAGCGACCTTGTCGAAAGCCTCGCCGGCGGCATCATCCCGTGTGCGCGCCAGGACTTTGTATTTACCGGGCGCCGGTACGAAAAACAAATTGCTGTGTCCGCCGGAAACAATCAGCGCCATGGCGGGATACTCAACTGGCGGATTCTCAAATGCTACGGAATAGACGTGCCCTTCGATGTGATTAACTCCGACCAGTGGTTTCTGAAGTGCAAAGGCCATCGCCTTCGCGTACGAGACGCCCACCAGCAACGAGCCAACTAGGCCCGGTCCAACTGTAACCGCGATGCCGTCTATTTCCTCAGTCTTTATCCTGGCGCGTTCGAAAGCCTCGTCAACGATGGGAACAATCTTGTCGAGGTGTTCGCGTGAGGCGAGTTCCGGTACAACGCCGCCAAACCGTTTGTGAGTTTCGACCTGGGAAGCGATAACCGATGAAACAATTTCGCGCCCATCGCGCACAAGAGCGGCGGCAGTTTCATCGCACGACGTTTCAATTCCGAGTACGAGCATGGAAAGATTCTAGCAATCATTTTGTGAGCGTGCGACGTGACAGAACCAGAGAACCGCTCAAACTTCGCTAATTTGCAGGTAAGGTAGGTGGGCTTGCCCCCGCTGGAGCGCCAATGGCGCGACTGATGCGATTTCCTCAAGGGAACGTGGTAAAAGCGAGCCCAATTTGCGGCTACCCCATGTTGGTCCGTGGCTCAAATCGTTAAAGGCATGAGCGGTGAGACGAGCCGTTACAGAAGACCAGAGTGAGGCCAAAGGACCACGGAACGGAAAGAGTCTTCTATCGATTAGGCGCGCGCAGGCGCCCCCGCGGGGGCAAGCCCGCCTTCCTTACCTGCAAATTAGCGAAGCCTGAGCAGTTCTCTGAATCCAATTCCATCGTTCAGCTCATTGATTCGCGAAAAGCTGTGAGAAACCTTTGCATCTGAGGCTTCGTCCCGATCGTGACGCGCATGAAGTTAGGCAGGGCGGGAAACTCGCGGCCCACTTGCACATTGCGTTGTCTGAGCGCTTCTATCATTGGTTTAACTGGGCGACGCAAATCGATCATCAGGAAGTTGGCGTGCGAGGGAATCCATTTAAAGCCCAGGCTTTCCAGCTCAGAGTAGACAAACTCTTTGACTTCTTTATTGCGACGCCGGCCTTGTTCCACTTGTTCAACGTCCTGAAGGCTAGCCAGGGCCGCGACGAGCGCCATTATGTTTACGCTGTCCCAGGTTTGTTGCGAGCGCAAACGCTTAATTACATCCGGCCGGGCGATGCAATAGCCGCAACGCAACCCGGCCATGCCATAAATCTTGGAAAAGGTTCGAGCGACTATTAAGTTTGGATATTGCTTGACCAGGGGGATTACGCTCTCATAGTCATTTGATTCGACATAATGATGATAAGCCTCATCGACCACGACCATCGTTTGCCGCGGCGCCTGAGCAAGAAACTCTCGGATTCGATCGCGAGGTGTAATGCTTGCTGTCGGGTTGTTTGGATTGCAGATATAAACCAAACCAGCGGTTTTCGTAGCGGCTAACATTTTCGATAAATCGTGAGCGTAGTTTGGAGTCAGCTTTACTTTAATTACTTCGGCTTTCGCAGTTCTTGCATGAGCCAGAATGGCTTCGAAGGTTGGATCAGGGGCGACAAGATTCTTACCGGCGCCTGTAAAAGCTGCGGCCGACACTCTCAATACCTCTCCAGAGCCGTTACCGAGAAGAATCTGTTCATTTGCCACTCCATGCAACTTTCCAACCGCATTAACTAGCGCCTGTTCGTGCTCGTCGGGATAGCGCCAGGCTATGGTGAACGCTTCAGTCATCGCTTTTAAGGCCAGCGGCGACGGGCCATACGGGTTCTCATTCGAACTGAGACGAACGATTGTGTTGTCACCTGACACTTCGCTCGCAATACGCCACCGCGGGTCGGAGATGGTTAACGACGGTCTTAGTACTGTATAAGCTGCACTTGTGCTCAGGATTCTCGCGAACCCTCGACGGGAGATTTGAGATGCGTTGATCATTATCTGCCTCGCAATCAGTTGTTCAATCGAGAAGACTTAGCGTTTGATTTCCAGGATTTCCTCCGATTATTCGACTGGTTGATAGAAACTAAGCGTGGAGTCACCCTGTTTGAGTATTCGGGTGCGGATTATACGCCCGGCCTCGTCTTTCAAGTCATTCTTGTGATGGTGTTCGACAACCAGCAGACCACTGTCGGTTAAGAGAGTCGACGCATGTGTGCCGAAGATTTCGAGGGCCGGAAGATAGTCGATGGCGTAAGGAGGATCGAAGAAAACTATATCCCAAGGGTGGAAACTACCGCGCCGTTGCGCAACCTGGCGACGCAGGTAGTCGTACGCTTCAGCTTGGACTACCGCACTTTCATCTTCCTCAATTCGACAGAGAGCTAGATTTGATTTAATCAGCGAGCACATCTTTCGCGAGCGATCAACAAAGGTCACATGCTCTGCATCGCGCGACAGTGCTTCAATCCCTACCGCTCCCGATCCAGCGCAGAGGTCGAGAAAGCGAGCACCTTCGATTCGCGGCGCGATGACGTTGAAGAGAGTCTCGCGGAGACGATCCGAGGTCGGCCGCACCTCAAGTGAAGGCGGGCTCTTGAGGTTTCGACCTCGAAATTTTCCCGCGATGATCCGCATTGTGCGTTACCAAACTAACCATTAATCCACAGATTACACACAACACAAGAACCGTTTTGAACCAAACGGTTCTGCCAGGCGCTTTATTTGCAGGTTGTTTTGTTGATCTGCGCAATCCACGTAATCTGCGGATTCTTCTCATCCGACCGCAGCCAACCCGAAGCGGGCATCCGCCTTGATTCGTTCGATCATCTTCGAAGTCTCGGGGGACTTCTCGCCTTTCGCCAGATAAAACTCTGCTTCCTTGCGGGCGTTTTCAAGGAATTGCTGATCACGAACGATGTTGGCCACGTGGAATTCCGGCAAGCCCGATTGTCTGGTTCCCAGTAGTTCGCCGGGTCCACGCAGCTCGAGGTCCTTTTCAGCGATCAAAAACCCGTCGTTGGTTTTTGCCATGATTCCAAGCCGTTCGACGGCCACAGCCGTGCGCCTGTCTGAAGTCAGCAGAATGCAATAACTCTTTTCAGCGCCGCGCCCGACACGGCCTCGGAGTTGGTGAAGCTGGGAAAGACCAAATCGTTCAGCGTGCTCAACGATCATTACGGAAGCATTCGGAACATCCACGCCCACCTCGATTACGGTTGTAGAAACAAGAATTTGAATTTCTCCGGCAATAAAACGCCGCATCACTTCTTCTTTTTCGGCTGCCTTCATTTTTCCATGCACCAGTCCGACCGAAGACTTCGGGAAGACTTTGTCGCGTAGATACTCATATCTTTGCGTAGCGTCTTTCAAATCCATCTTCTCCGACTCCTCAACAAGTGGATAAACGACATAGACCTGGTGCCCCGCTCGCACCTCGCGGGAGATCAGTTCCTTTACCTCCCGTCGCTGCTCCTCGCCGAACACTCGTGTCTCTATCGGCGTGCGCCCGGGTGGCATTTCATCGATTACGGAGACATCAAGGTCGCCGTAAATGGTCATCGTAAGCGAGCGGGGTATCGGAGTCGCAGTCATCACCAGGACGTCCGGGTTGAAGCCGCGCGCGCGCAACTCGGCCCGCTGCATAACGCCGAAGCGATGTTGCTCATCAATAACTGCCAGTCCGAGATTTTTGAACGCGACAGCTTCCTGAATGAGCGCATGCGTTCCAATGCAAGCGTGAATCTCACCGGCGGACAGTTCCAACTGAAGTTTCCTTTTCTGCGCAGCGCGCAGCGATCCAGTCAAGAGTTCGACCCGATAGGGTGACTTGGCCAGCAGGCGCTTGATATTGCGTGCGTGTTGTTCCGCAAGAATCTCAGTCGGTGCCATCAGCGCGGTTTGATAGCCGTTTTCCATTGTCGCCAACATGGCAATGAGGGCGACGATGGTCTTGCCGCTACCGACGTCACCTTGCAAGAGACGGTTCATTGGAGCGTCAGACTTCAGATCCCGGAAGATTTCCTTGACCGTACGACGTTGAGCTTCCGTCAACTTAAACGGCAACACTGAACCGATTCTCAGCTTGGTCGCCTGATCAATCTTTATCGTTGCGCCTTTCGTCTCTTTTATTCGCTTGCCGCGTTTCAGGCTAATCCCCAGCGCGACCCAAAACAAATCTTCGAAAATGAGCCGCAGGTGGGCGGGACTTCTCGCCTGCTCGTAGAGAGCGAGTGGCACGTCTTCAGGAGGGAAGTGAATCTGCCGCACAGCGGCCACGCGGGCAATCAGTTTTTGCCGCTGCCTTAGATCGGCCGGCAAGGTTTCCGGAAAAGCTGTGTCGGGCAACAGCGCGAGAACAGCATGGGTAATCTCACGCACGCGTTTGGAGCTAAACTCCCCGAGTTTTCTATAAATGGGAACGCGACGTCCGGTATGGATCACATCCAGCGCCGGATCGCCGGTATCAACCGCGTCCAGTCCCATCGCTTCGTCTGTTTCGCTTGCTCCATCTCCTTCGTTGCCTCCGTTGTCTTGTCCCCGCGCAGCGGGCAACATTTCAAGTTCATCAGCGGGTTTATTGAGTCGTAACGACAAAACGGCACGTCGCGCGTCCCATTCCCATTTGCCGAAAGTGATGAAGCGAGCGCCACGTGTGAAGCGTTTGGAGTAATAGTCGACAATGTCACGCGCACGCGGTCCGGACACAAACCACCAAACAAGTACGGGACGGCCGGTTCGATCAGGATCGGTAGCGGTTACTTCAAAGATAAACAGTCGCGAACGTCCATAGGACCGGCGGTTGCGAACCTCGTAACCACCCGCTACTTTCACGATCAGTTCCAGTG
>DATBRN010000137.1:0-46644 GCA_036560225.1 Pyrinomonadaceae bacterium
CGATTCGTCTGGCAACACAAGCAGTGCAGTTGGCGCCCGAGCTCGCCGAGGCTCATTACGGACTGGGGCGCGCGCTGCACATTTCGCTTCGTCTCGATGAGGCGTCAGCAGAATACAAGCGAGCGCTCGAGCTCGATCCAACCTCAAAAGCCGCTCGCCGCAGTCTGGCTGATCTGAACCGCGCTCTTGGTAAGTCGGAAGAGGCACTCGCGCTCTATCGGCAACAGCTTGATGCTGAGCCAAACGACAAGGCAGCGCGCACCGGATGGATTCTTTCGCTGCTCGATCTTGGCCGGACTGAAGAAGCGAAAGGCGAACTTGAAAAAGCACTCAAAGGTGATCCGCGCAACTTGAATCTGCTTGCGGGCGCCGCTTATTGGTTTGCCGCGCATAATGACAGCGATTTGGCCCTGAGTCTCGGACAGAAGGCCGTGCAGATCGAACCCAGATACACCTGGTCGCAAATAGCTCTGGCTCGCGCCCTGGTAGCACAGAAGAAACCGCTCGAAGCAGAACGCGCGCTTCGCTTCGCACGACAGTATGGAAAGTTTCCGACGCTCGACTATGAACTCGCGAGCGTGCTTGCCGCAGCGAGTCTCTATGAAGAAGCTGCGGAGACTCTAATGCAATCGTTCAGCTTGAAAGATGGCCAGATCGAAACAAGGCTTGGTGGTCAGGCTTCTGCTCGCAACGCAAGCTTTATCGAGTTACTGGCGCCGGAGCGTCGCGCAAGTATTTTTCAGTCAGTTGCCGCCGACACGGAGAACAACGCCAAACTTCTCAAAGCGCTGTTAACGTTTACTACTCTTATTAACGAGGAAACCAACGGAGGAAGAATTGACGAGGAACGTGCGACAGCCGCGGCAAGAGAGTTTGCCTCAGGCGACGACCCAACGCGTGTCCATCGACAACTCTACGCAGCGAGCCGGCTATTACAAAAAGGGATTGGTTTTCAGACTGCGTATGAACTTGCCGAAGCGGCGCGAAGCAGCGCCGAAGCTGGGATGAATGTTCCTGCTTTAACCCTGGCGGTGCAGGCTGATGAGTTTCGCGCCCTTCGCGCTGGGGCTATCGCTGCGGGAGGCACACCGGATATTCCTGACGCTCCGCGTAACGTTTTGTCCAATCTTCTGCGTGGTCGGGTCGAGGATGTTTCAGGTTGGGCGCTCTTCAACGAGGACAAGCTTGACGAAGCAGTGGAACATTTGAAGCGGGCTGTAGCGATACTCCCGGAAGGCACACCGGCAGCGCGAACCTCCCTGTGGCGTCTTGGGGTTGCTCTCGAGCGGCAGGACAAGAAAACAGAAGCGCTCTCCTATTACATCAAGAGCTTTAACGCCGGCGAACCTGATCCCGGACGCCGGGCAGTAATCGAGCAACTCTATCGCAAGGTGAACGGATCCCTGGATGGACTTGAAGCTCGGATTGGTCCAGCACCCCCGGTGAACGTGCAAACTCCTGCGCCCAGCACACCGGATAAGACTGGTGACAACCCCGCCCAGCCAACTTCGTCACCAGAGACTACGCCTGCACCGACGCCAGCGCTTCCGGGGACACCAGTTGCTGAGCCTGCTTCAACTACATCATCGACATCACCTGGCACTCCAGCGACGACACCGGAAGCAACACCATCTCCCCAAGCTGGCTCGCCAGTTACTACAACAGCCGAACCAACTTCTTCGCCTCAGCCGGCTCCGGACGCTTCTCCTTCACCGCCTCCGACGCCATCACCGACTTCAACGCCTGAGACCACACCTTCGCGGGCCTCAGCCTCCAGTCTCGCAGCTTCTCCAGTGGAGAAAATAGACAAGACGCCGCCAGCGACGGTTAAGATTACCGGTCGAGTAAGGGACGCCAGCGGCAACCCGATCGCAAATGTTGTAGTAGTGCTGATCGGTCATCAGGGCACTGTGCTGGCGTCGACGACTGACGAGCAGGGAAACTATTCCTTCACTATCGCCCCATCCTCTTCAACGCGCAGTTACAGAATAATTCCCTCCAAGGATGGTGTATCTTTTGAGCCGATGGACAGACTCTTGCCCGTCGTTAATGATGATCAGAAGGACCTGAATTTCGTGGGGAAGTTAAGTTCCAGGCCTTAGAACTGCGCGAACTGAATTCTGACCTCGGCGGTTGTTTTTATTAACAACCAGCGGGGGCTAGCCCGGGGCCCCCAGCGGAGCAGCTCCGCTGGGGTGGAAGCCCCGCCTTCCCTATTCTGAGCTGATTTAGTTGAGTCTTAAAGCCTGCTCGAAAGCCTCTCAAGGCGATTCAACAGATCTGGATAGAAAGTCTAATGGTCAGGAAGGTGCCCCCGCTGGTTGTGTTAATAAGACCAACCGCCGCGGTCCTCGGCCAACCGCAGGCACGCCCTTTACCATCCAAAGTCCCGCCACCGAAAGCTTCTAATCTCACGGAACTCCTGAGGCCGGAAGCCTAAGGGCTGAAGGCTTGAGACACGACGTCAAGTGTCCTGTGCCGCAATAGGATCGCGGTTGTATAATCGAGAGTCACAGAAGAGTAAAAATATATGAAGATATTCAGGTCTATCTTTCCCCAAGTGTTTTCGCAGTCGGGGTTATTACTAGTCGCACTTTTAGTTATTTCAATGTCCGCCAGCGCACAACAGCCCGCGCCACAACAGGCCGCCACGCGCTTTGACATCACCAATTACCGCATTGAAGCCCAACTTATTCCCGACCAACACACATTGCGCGCCGGCGCAGACATAACACTCATTCCCCTGGAAACAACGCGTTCGCTGGTTTTCGAGCTCAACGGTTCTTTACACGTTGAGAGTATTGATCGCGACGGAAGACCACTGACCGGCTTTGTTCAGGATGCTGTCGGCGTAGGCGCGCTGGGACCGAGCATAAGAGTCGATCTCGGCAGTGTTGTGCCCGCAAATCAACCAATCACACTTCGTTTTCGCTGGAGTGGAGCGTTGCTCTCGCCTGAAGGCGGACCGCTGGCAACCAAGCGGCTGGCCTATGTCGGTCCCGAAGGTTCGTATCTGATGTATGCCTCGCGCTGGTTCCCGTTCCACGATTACGCTGCGGATCGTGCGACTTCTGATATCACGTTAATAGTGCCTACTGGTTTGCAGGTTGCCGGGACCAGCGATGATCCGGTCACCCCGCAGGCTTCGCCGAAGGAAGGCGCGACGCGCTTTCATTTCGTTCATCGCCAGCCAGTGTTGATTGGAAACTTTGCCGCCAGTCAATACATCAATCGGAACCTGCGTTTTGGAAATTATGAGATTCAGTTTTACGCCAAGCCGGGCAGTGAAGGTCGCATTAATGGTTACGCCGAGATGATGGGGCAGGTACTAGAGTTCTACTCAAAACAGTATGGGACTCCACTCTTTGGCACGCGCCTGGTTGTGGCACAGGTTGACGATGAGAGCCTGGACACTTACTCAGGCCCGGGAATCATTTTTCTGGCTTCGAAACTGTTTGATTCCTCTCGGCCCATGCCGGAAGAAAAACTCCAGCGCGAGGTAGCTTATCAATGGTGGGGCCAGACGGTCGGGCTCAAGTCGTTTGACGACGCCTGGATCTCGCAGGGGCTCGCTGAGTGGAGTGCGTTCGCATTTCGCGAATCCTTTTTGACGGGCGGTGCACTCGAGGCCGCTCAACGTGAACAACAGGAGCGCGCGCTGACGTTTGAACAGACCGCATCGATCGCGCGAGCTCCCAGTGCTCTTGACGATCAATCGGCTGCGTACCAATCGATTGTGTTCCACAAAGGTGCAATGGTCTTTCGCATGCTTCGAGAAACCCTGGGCAAGGATAAATTCGATCAGTTGTTGCGCAACTTCGTCGAGGAATATCGCGGCAAGAATGCTTCGATCGATGATTTTGAACATCTGGCATCGAAGGTGGCCCAGCAAAACATGCGCTACTTTTTCGCGCAGTGGGTGGAAGGAACGGGCGTCCCGGAGTTTACTGTCGACTATCAGATCATCCGAACGCGTGCGGGAAAATTCCGTACGCGCGGCACCGTCAAGCAAACACTTGAGACTCTGCGCATGCCGGTGCAGTTGATGTTGCGCGCCGAAGGCGACAATCAAACAATAACTACGATGATAGAAGGCAGGAGTGAAGACTTTGATTTCGAATCGAATGGCCAGCCGTTGGAAGTTGTTGTGGATCCCAATTACAAAATCCTGCGCATGTCTGATGACCTGCGTATCTCGATAATCGCGCGTCGCGGCATTGAGCAGATGAAGGAAGGTCTTTACGCCGAAGCGCAACAGCAGTTTGAAGCAGCTTTGAAATTGGATCGCTCAAACTCGTGGGTCTACTACAATCTTGGTCTGCTTTATCTCGAGCAACGCAATTGGCAACCTGCCCTCGACAATTTCGAAGCGTCGCTTAACGGAACTCTGAAGCCATCGTGGATCGAGGTCTGGGCGCATATCAAGAAAGGCAACGCCTACGATGCCAAGGGTGAACGCAATCGCGCTGTCTCTGAATACAATAAGGCAGTTCAGTTGGGCATTAACTACGACAACGCGATAAGTGTGGCGAAGAAGTTTCTCGCGACGCCATTCGATCCCAAGGCAGTGCAGTCAGCCGAACTCATGTCGCCGGGAAATTAACACCGGTCACATTCCGATACTCTCAACGGGCGGCACATCTCACGATGTGCCGCCCTTTTGTAGGGTTGGCACTCCGGAGTGCTGCCCCTACAACTTGTTTTTAGTCGTCCGTTTAGGAAGCAGACTTGTCTGCCGCCGCGGGGTTGGGCACAAGTGCCCTTTCTAAACGGCACAATTGGGAAATTGGCGGCCACGGAGTGCCGCCCCTACAATCCCTCCTGATGATGTAATTTCCGGGTCTTGCCGTAACCTTTTCCTTCGTCAGCTGTTTATATAATTGGAAGATGGCGGAGAGGACTAGTCTTTGAACGGTCCATACAAACAGCACGATGAACGACTCCTAATCGAGGCGGCCCAAAAGGATTCGAGCCGTTTTGCCGAGCTGTATGAACTCCACTTTGAGCGCGTGTATGCCTACATTGTGCGGCGAGTGCGCGAGCGGTCGGCCGCGGAAGAGCTGACCTCGCATGTTTTTCAGCAAGCGCTGTCGAATATAGGTAAATTCAAATGGCGCGGCGCCCCTTTCGCTTCCTGGCTTTTTCGAATAGCCGCCAACTCGATTGCCGATCGCGCCCAACGCCTGCTTCGGGACACTTCCAGACGAGCTGACCCACAGCCCGAAGTTGATGGCCACAATCCGGAGACTAATCTGGAACAAATTGAAACATCGGCCAAACTCTACGGGCTTGTCAACCAACTCCCGTGGGATCAACGTTACGTGATTCGGCTGCGCTTCGCCGAGGAGAAAAGCATTCGTGAGATTGCTCAGAAGTTGAGCCGGAGCGAAGGCGCAATTAAGCAATTGCAGTTTCGCGCATTGCAAAATCTGCGAGCGCGCATGAGTGAATAAAATGTCTGAGCAGTTATTGATTGATCAATTGGACGAAGCCATCGACGCGATAGTCGCGCGAGGCGAGGCGATTACGTTCAAGGAAGGCGAGACGGTTCTAGCCAATCTCGCTTCGCTTGGGCTTGAATTGCGTCTGCTGCCGCGCGAAAGTTTCAAATCAGAACTGAAAGAAGCACTTAGAAGGAGCGCAACTATGTCAAGACAAGGAACCAAGACGAAAGAAGCTCGCGGCTACCAAACAATTACACCCTACCTGACTGTCAAACGAGCTGAAGAGCTGGTTGAATTTGTGAAAAGCGTGTTTGGAGGTGTGGAAGTATTACGTGCGACCGGATCTGCGGGCGGTTTGCACTGCGAAGTTACTATCGGCGACTCCAAATTAATGATTGGCGGCTACGAAACCGTTGAAGAAAAATTGACCGCGCTTCATCTGTACGTACCCGATGCCGATGTGGTCTATCAGCGCGCGCTGGAGGCCGGCGCCACTTCACTCGAAGAGCCCGTTGATCAGTTTTATGGTGATCGCGAAGCGGGTGTGAAAGACCCGAGCGGTAACGTTTGGTGGATTGCGACCCATAAGCTTGGTCCGGCGGAAAGCTACATTCCCGAGGGCATGCGCCCGGTAACGCCTTTCTTGCATCCCGTCGGCGCGCCTGGGCTAATTGAGTTTATGAAGCAGGCTTTTGGCGCTGAAGAGATTTCACGCGAGCAGTCGCCGGAAGGCATTATCCATCACGCGACGGTACGCATCGGCGATTCAATGATCGAAATGGGCGAAGCTCATGGCGAAGCGCAGCCGATGCCGCCGGCACTTTTTATGACCGTAGAAAATCTGGAGGAGACGTACCAGCGTGCTCTGGAGGCGGGAGCTACTTCATTGCAGGTGCCCACGAAACAAAGTTACGGCCGCACCGCTTGGGTGAAAGACGCCTGGGACAATATCTGGTATCTGACGGCGGCTCCCAAGACTCAAGGATGAAGGATGAAGGATGAATTGTTGGTCTCGCCCGCTTCTACTGAGACCGCGGGCGTCTCGCCCGCAATGAGCGCAGTGCGAACAACCCGTGAGTAGCGGTCTCGTATCCCGGTAACACAGGAGTCGCAACCGCTGTGGTAGCATGCTGACCAGTTTGGAGATTCCACAAGCGTGGTGAGACGGTTAGAAGAGTTCGGGCTAACCGGTTGTTCGCGCTACGCGCTCATTGCGGGCGAGACGCCCGCGGTCCCAGTAAGAGCTAGAATGCTGATCCGCAACATCTCTGATACTGCGCTACTTGCGGCTGTTTATCGCGCGCGTGAGACGGAGCGCGTTGACGCGCTTTTTCGCGATCCTCTTGCGCACCGGCTCGCTGGCGAGCGTGGTGAACAGATGGCCAAGTCTCTCGCATTTAGCGAAAAGCATTCATGGTCATGGTTCACCCGTACCTACATCTTTGATCAATTCATTGCCAGGTGTCTGGAGGAAGGCTGTGACCTTGTCGTCAATCTGGCCGCAGGTCTGGACACACGTCCGTATCGACTTAACTTGCCGGCGAACCTGAAATGGATCGAAGTAGATCTACCCGATATAACCGACTACAAAGAGGAGATACTGCGTGATGAAAAACCTGTGTGCGCGCTTGAGCGCATACGTCTGGATCTTTCTGACGTTGCACGACGTCGCGAACTCTTTCAAAGGCTGTCAGCAGAGGCCCGCAAAGCGCTGATCGTGAGTGAAGGACTGATTCTTTACCTGACCTCGGAGCAGGTAGGAACACTGGCGTCTGACCTCGCGGCCCACGAAACATTCCACTACTGGTTGCTTGATCTGGTCAATCCCGCACTCATGCAACTGATGCAAAAGAAAATGGGCAAACCTCTGGAAGAGGCGGCGGCGCCATTCAAGTTTGCACCGGCTGAAGGTCCGGAATTCTTCCGGAAGTTTGGTTGGAAACCCGTCGGCGTACGCTCACTGTTTCACGTTGCGGGCCAGCTGAAACGCCTGCCTTTGATAATGAGCTTTTTTTACCACTTACAAAAGTCTGAGGACTTTCAGAGAAAACGGCCATGGGGAGGCGCCTGTTTGTTTGAGAGGCAACCGGCCGATAGCTGAACGTCAGCGGCTCGGATGGTAGGTTAGCCAGAACCAGACTGCCTGACCAACGCCGAGGAAAAAACCAATCAGTGCCCCAAAGAGCTCGATTGTCTTAAGATGGTGACTGGCGACAGACAGGACCAGGGCCTCGAGTTTTTCAATCGGGTAATCCGACACCTTTTTCCGCACCAGCCCACCCACGTCAAACTCAGCAATTGCGCTGGGCAGTCGTTCTCGGGCCGCGGCGGTTATCCTGACAACCAGAGCCTTCGTAGCGCGCTCCATTGAAAACCTTGAAACGTGATCGCCCAGACGACCAATGGGCGCGATTAGCAATCGCTCGATCTGCGAGCTCAGAATCAGATTAATGGTTTTGGCAGTATCATCTCGCGACAACAAGGTGAGGAGACTCTTGGTCAGAAACTGTTTGGCGCGCTGAATCGAGTCGGGATCGAATTGCTGTATGGCAGAACCAATTGTTTGTGGGCGAAACCGCTCAACGGCTTCGCGCATATAAGTAGAAACTGAGGATGACAACTCCTCACTCTGGGCCAGCTCCAGAATCCGATTGGTTATCTCGCGCTTGATTGAATCAAACTTGTCAGACTCGATCTTCCCGACCAGCTCGTTCAGCGGCCGGGCCATCACATTGTCGATGGTTGAATTCAGAAAGGCCTCGGCTTCCTGCTCGAATGCCGGTCCGCGCAAGTATTCTTCAATGCGTCTCGGCAGCGTCTTATTTACCAGCTCGTCAACTTCTCGATGAATCCGTTCTCGTGAGATGAAGATCTTTTTAATGAGCGACAGCTGTTCGTAATAGTCGTCAACCTCACGCTTGATAAGCGCGCCGATTTGTTTACGAGTGTTCGGGCTGCTGGCGATGTCTGCCAGGTGGTGAACGATTGGCGGCACCTGGCTGTCGATCCGCTCTTTGATGAAGGCTATGGTCTCAGGCGTAAAAGTCTCCGCGAGGGTCTCCTCACTACTGGCAAAGTCGTCCAGTCGCCCTGAAACAAAACTACCGATTTTTTGTTCCAGGTTCTCCTCAGTGACCACGCGTGCGAAGCGTTCCTGGGTCAATTGCAGAACTCTGTTGAACTGGGCTTCGCTGAATAAGTCACCTACGCGACGAGCAAGCAGGTCATCGATCTGGCGTTCAACGAAAGACTCGATCGCCTCGGCAGTCTCTTCGCTTTTCAGCATTCTCGCAATGTATTCCGCCAACCGGTATTGCAATGCAGAGATAGTGTCGAGAATCGGTGCGCGCGCGTGGGAAGGCAGCGCCTCAATGAATGACGGGTAAACCTTCGAAAGCAGATCGTTTGTGTAAACGCCAACGAAGTCCTCAACTTTGCTATGGAAAAAACTCGTTTCGAACAAAGCATCAAAGACAGTCTGCTGCGAAACCAGCTCGTTGCCGACGGCGTTGCCGATCGATTCGGCCAACTTGTTGCGGTGTCGCGGGATCATTCCCTGCGGCCAGACGGTTACTCCAAAGACCTTAATCGACTTGTATGGATGAAACAGCATCCATATCGCCAGCCAGGCTGCGCCAAAGCCATGGAGAGTCGTAAAGAGGATGAGCCCGATGCCCACCAGAAGTTTGATAATAAAGGGACTCAAAACGGGTAAATCGTAAATAGTAAATCGTAAATAGTACAGAACCGATCGCGGACGGGTTCACGTTCGGTCTGTATTGAGGCTAATGTGGGATTCACCATTTACGATTTACTCGGGATTTCCACTGGATAGCCGGCATCAATCCAGGCGCTTGTGCCGCCGGTGACATTCAGAAGATTTGAAAACCCATGCTGTTGGAGGATGCTCGTGGCAGCACTTGAGCGGTAGCCACCTGCACAGATGACGGCAGTTTGTTTCGTAGGATCGAGGCCGAGGCTTCCGATGTTCTGCTGGAGACTCAAGAGGGGCGCGGTCAGTGCTTGTGGCACGTGTCCGCTTTCGTATTCGGGTGGACGACGTACATCAAGTATTTGCAACGGCGTTGGCTGGGAAGTGAGTTGATACAAGTCGTTGACAGTAATCTGCGGCACAGTAGCGACTTCAAACCCTGCGTCGCGCCAGGCAGCGACACCGCCTTGCAAGTATCCCTTCACGCTCTCATGACCGACTCGCGCGAGCCGCATGACAGCTTCGGCTGCCTCATCTTCCGATCCTGAAACGATCACAATCGGAGTTCCCAACGAGATCAACGATCCGGCCCAGATCGCAAACTGTCCGCGGAGACCGATATTGATTGCACTGGGAAGATGTTCAGCGCCAAACTCCGCGGCCGTGCGTACATCAAGAATCAGATGATGCGCGGCTGCAAGTTTCAGTACCTCTTCCGGCGTGAGACCTTCCGGCTTTGAGACCTCAGTTAAAGCCGGCGCACCCGTGCGATTGATTTCAGCATCCTGGGGGAAGTAGGCCGGCGGTTCGGGAAGGTCGACAGTCATCATTCGCACAAATTCATCCTTCGCCATCGGCTGCAAGGCATAATTCGTCCTTCGCTGCTCGCCCATCGTTGAAGAAGTTTCCTGCGACATGTTGCGTCCACACATTGAGCCTGCCCCATGCGCCGGGTAGACCTCTACCTCGTCCGGGAGCTTTAAGAGTTTGTCGTGCAATGTGTCATACATCATGGCCGCCATCATCGGTGGTGTGTAGCCTTTTCCTCCCGCGAGATCGGGGCGACCAACGTCGCCTATGAAGAGTGTGTCGCCGGTCAGGACTTTTTGTGGCTGATCTGAAAGCTCCAAATCGATGACAAGGACGGATATGCTTTCCGGTGTGTGACCCGGTGTTTCCATGACACGCAGGACGACTTTGCCGATTTCAATTTCGTCTCCGTCGCGCACCGCTCGATGAGGAAACGCAGCGCCAGCCCGCGCGCCAAAGACAATCTCAGCGCCGGTGCGTACGGCGAGTTCACGATGCCCGCTGACAAAATCAGCGTGCAGGTGGGTCTCGATCACATATTTGATCTTGAGATTCTGGGTTGCGGCTTCTTCGATGTACTGATCAACGTCGCGCTGCGGATCGACAACAGCCGCTTCTCCCTCAGAACCGATCAGGTAGGAAGCGTGTGACAGACATCCGAGATAGAATTGCTTGAAGTACATATCGTCGAGGAATTACCTATTCACTTCGCTCCCTCTCAGGTTGGGAAGGCGGGCTTGCCCCCGCTCTTCGTCACATCTCAAGATTGATGTTACATCCAAAGCGGGCAGCGGGGGCAAGCCCACCTTCCTAACTGCACGTTTCCCAACTAGCAGGCTTCCCGCTGCAGAAGACTCTATTCAATACCGACTAAGTCAGGCAATTTATAAAACTCTCGGGCAGGCTTCAAGGGGCGCAGCATCCAGTAAGGGCGGCGCGTGCCGTCGGGTGAAAACTTATCCGCCGGCCGGGTGAGCCGCAGCCAATTCTTGTAGACCTCGCGCGACTTCTGTGTGTCGACAAAGACATCGCCCCTGCTGTCACCGGGCTCGGCTGCACGCACACGCACTGCCTGGTGCCAGCAGTGCATTCCCGAGATCGGATCCGGATGAACCGGAAAGGTCATATTCTGATGCACACCAACATCGCTCCACCAGATCCTGAGCGTGTCAGCGTCGTTTGACTCGTAAGGTGCGGCGTCCTTTTCGCGCTTAAGTCTCCATTCAGTGCCCTCATGATCAAGCTTGACGGTGGCCATCAACTGCCGTTGTCCCTCGCCTTGTTCCTCCAGTTTCCAGCGGCCCATGTGATGGCTACAGGCAACGATACCCGGACGAATTCCCTCGGTGACCCAGGCTCGCACCACGTAGTAACCGATCTCGGTTTCGACGCGTAGCAAGTCACCCGTGCGCACTCCTAGCTTCGCCGCATGGCTCGTATGAATCCAGAGCGGATTAGTATGCGCGATTTCATCCAGCCACTTGGAGTTAGCACTCCGCGTATGAATCTGCACCGGTAAACGGAAAGTCGAGATCAAAACAGTCTGATCCTCTTCGAGGTTATCAGGATGAACATGACCCTTGAGGTAAGTCGGAATGGCAAACTCTGACCATCCCCAGTCAGCCAGGGTGCGTGAATAGAATTCGAGCCGGCCGCTCGGCGTTGGGAATCCTCGCTTGATCTCGTTGCCGACTCTAATGCCAACGAGACGCCGGCCTGATTCATCGCCATCCGGACTGGGAACCGGAACAATGTTTGGCGAAGCGGGCTTTGCAGTGCGAGTGAAAACGCGACCGAGCGCATCCTCGTGAATATCCTCGAGCTCGTCGTCGCCGACGGCTTCGTCGTATAGCGCACCGACTCTTCGCTTCACTTCAAAAGCGCCGTAGCGACGCATGAATTTCAGTGGAGTCAAATCCTCGGCGGCGGCTCTCTCCGGCAACCCCGGAACTGAATTCTCGAAAATCCACTCGTAGTATTCATCAATACTGAGACGAGTTCCGGGATTCTTCTTTGACTCAACAAACTGGCGAATACCCAGACTTCCATCCGGATCGATCCGCCAGGTTAGTTCCATCCAGAACTCGTTTTCTTCCCAAACTTCACCGGGATTGACTTCGCGGGTATCGGAAATTGTTTCGCCGTCGCGTTGCCTTTGTGCCTTCTTGACCGGCTGCCGGAATCCGAGCCACTGCGCATCGTGCGTTTCATACGAGTGAATATCATGTCGTTCGGACGCATGGCCCATCGGCAGAATGTAGTCGGCGAAGTACGCAGTTTCATTCCACGTCGGTGTCAGCGCTACATAGCATCCGACGAGATCAGGATCAGTCAACACTTCAATCCAGGAGAACCCGTCGGGATTGGTCCACACCGGGTTATAGACGCGGGTGAAATAGACCTCCAGCTTACCGCGTCCGTCCTTCAAGAAGTGAGGCAGCAAAAACGACATCTCGTTCATCGAGAGCGGGTACTCGCGCGGCCAGGTGATTTCGTTCCACATCTGCGGATGCGGCGGCATGTGGATTGGCTTTGGTACAAACTTGTTCCAGGCATTCGGAAACACGCCCCCCTCCGTTGCCACCGCGCCGAGCAGCGCATTCAACATGAACAGAGCGCGGGCCACGGCCCAACCGCCGCTAATACCGGAGGAGACGCTGCGCCAGTTGTGACTCGAAAAGCGCGTGCCCGCGGTCGCGATCAGCTTCGCAATCTCTTCGATCACTCGTGCCTCCACGCCCGACTCCTGGGCCGCATACTCAAACGTGTAGTCTTTGTAAATCTCCTTGAGCGCGCGCTCGAACATCTCAAACTCGCCTTGCTCCTGGAAACCTGAAGGTCGAAAGTCGGAACTGTCTTCGAGAAACTGTTCCCAGTTCCACCAGCGTCGCACAAACTCGCGATTGTAAAGATTGTTTTGAATCAGAAAATTTGCAATGGCCAACAACATCGCGCCCTCGGAACCAGGATAAGGAGCGACCCAGTAGTCGGCATGGGTGGCCGTGTGTGAAAGGCGCGTGTCAAAGACGATCAACCTAGCGCCGTTGGCTCGTGCCTCGATGACGCGTTGTGCGTGAGGATTGAAGTAATGACCCGACTCGAGATGGGCGCTGATGAGCAGGATAACCTTGGCGTTCGCATGATCCGGGCTGGGACGATCCAGCCCCATCCAGAGTTGGTAACCTTCCCGACTACCGGAGGAGCAGATGTTGGTGTGTGAGTTGTGGCCGTCAACGCCCCACGCGGCGAGGATACGTTCGGTGAAACCATCCTCCCCAGGGCGCCCAACGTGATACATGATTTCGTTGCGGCGATTTTCGACGATTGCTTTGCGAATTCGGGAAGCAATGTCGTTGAGCGCTTCATCCCAGGTCGTGCGTTCCCATTTGCCGGCGCCTCGTTTGCCGGCACGCTTAAGCGGATAAAGAATGCGATCGGGATCGTTTATCTGGTTGAGTGTTGCTGGACCTTTAGCGCAGTTGCGACCACGCGATCCGGGATGTTCGGGATTACCTTCAAATTTCTGCACGTCGCCTGTAACTTTGTCGATGTAGGCCAGCAGTCCGCAGGCAGACTCACAGTTGAAGCAGGTGGTGGGAACTAAGGAATAACGCCGCTCTTTACGCCGCGGCCACGCTTGGGAATCGAGTTCAGTCCAGTTATCCCAGTGTTCCTTGGGAGGAAACGCCGCGAGATGGCTGCGACTTGGACCAGGGTAGAAGGTTTCGCTGGCGGCCGGCCTCCCTTCGCGAGTTTTCTTACTCTGCTGATCCTGTTTCTGAGTAGTCATAACTTAGTGGTGCCGTCTGGTTGGCCTTAGTGGAAGCAGGCGTTATCGTGATCATTTGTGTATTGACTGTCTGTCTCGGCTGTTGCGCCGACTCAATTCTCGCAACAAACCGCCTTTACAGAACCGAGCGCGGTAGCGACGGATGCTAAACACTACTCTGGCAAACCTCTGCACCACGGCTTCATATGTAAGTTGACTCTAGCATCCGGCGCTACCGCGCTCGGTTCTGTAATGGCTCAAAGCCGTAGCTACAAGCCTATGCACGCTCAAAGTTCTAAGCTAATGGCACTGACTGGCCGGCCTGTACGTACGCATTCTCGTAAAGCATCATTCCAACCAAAGCTAATGGGGCGCCGGCGACGACGAGCGAGGTGCTGACGTAACCGAATATTGTCAGCCAGGGCAGCAGTCCGCCGAGAAGTGACAACGCTGTGCCGACCCAGAAGTCGCTCTTGTAACGACCGTGCACCATCTCCCAAATTGCGAGTCGCGCGTGAGCCGTCGGGTGAGTAAGTGACACCTCTCCTCCAATCATCGGCAGATGAAGCAGCGCAACTCAGCAATTTACACTTGAATGTTCCTCAACCAGCGGGGGCAAGCCCACCTTCCCTACCTGAGAACTTCTCTGATTGTTCGATTAATCTCATATTGAGCCTTTCAATCAAGAGATCCCAACTCAACTTCAATAACCTCAGGGTAGGGAAGGCGGGCCTAGCACCCCAGCGGGGCTGCCCCGCTGGGGACCCCGCCTTGCCCCCGCTAGTTGGTCAAACTCAATGCTGAACATGAATCGTTTACTCCTGATCATTACCTCGAAGTTTTCAGAAAATTCACGCCAGCGGCACGGACTGCCCGGCCTGCACGTAGGCATTTTCGTAAAGCATCATTCCAACCAAAGCTAATGGGGCGCCGGCCACGGCGAGCGAGGTGCTCACGTAACCGAAGATCGCCAACCAGGGCAGCAGTCCGCCAATAAGTGACAAGGCTGTGCCGATCCAGAAGTCACTTTTGTATCGGCCGCGCACCATTTCCCAAATTGCGAGTCGCGCATGAGCTGTTGCGTGTGTTAATGAGACTTCGCCCCAGACCATCAGCAGGTGAAACAAACTGGAGATGGCAAATATGCGAAGCGAAGCAATAATGGCTAGTGGCACACCGCCAATCATCGAAGCGAGATCGTCCGATGGGCTCTGTTCCACTCGCGATGCAATTAGCAAGAGCACCGCCGAACCCAGCAGCAGCGCTTGCACCAGCAGGTGCGGTGGCAGCAGCGGGTTTTGCCACATGTCACGTGCTTTGGCCTGCGCAAAAAGATAAGCCGTGTAAATTGCTGTCAGGATCGATAGAGGAATTCCGAAAATTATCAACGAAATCTGGACCGATCTCGAACCCAACCAACTGCCGATGAAATGCAGAGCAAGCACAAGCGCGTATCCTGCGATAATGAATGCGCCTTTTACGAGCCAACTGCGCCATTGCGGTCGCGCGAAAATCAAATAGAAACGTTCAGGATGTTCCAGGTCCCAAATTAGAAGTAGTCCAGTGATACCGAGAAACGTACCCGAAACCACAGGCGTAGCCCAGAGCCAGAGAACGCTAGCCTCACCGAGAATTCCAAACAACACCAACAGCGCTGCAACAAGATACACACCCGCCGCAATTCCTTTGGTCCAGGTGTAGAGACTGACTTTCCAGTCCCAGGGAATTGCATGCGCCACATCATATGAAAGCAACGCGGCCGCTGAACTGTTGTTGAAGTTTGGATTGCCTGCGACCACCTGCGACGAGTTCTCCTGCTGCTCGCTCCACATGAACAGACCACCATCAGGTCGCCGCGCGGCGAGAGGATCCAATGTCGCCTGGTGCGCTCCCTTATAAAAGAGTTTCGGCAGTGTCTCCTTCTCTGGACGTCTAACTGCAACCACCTCGCGATTGATGATCTGGGTAACGTAGGAATCAGGGTCATTCATGTCGCCAACCAGTATCGCCTGTGTTGGACAGACCACTACACAGGCGGGCTCGAGGCCCATGTCGATGCGGTGGGCACAGAAATTACATTTCTCGGCTGAGTGGTCCTCAGGATTGATGAAGATCGCGTCGTAGGGACAGGCGGCCATGCAGGCCTTGCAACCGATGCAGATCGATTTATCGAAATCGACAATGCCATCCGCTCGCTTGAACATCGCGGTCGTGGGACAGGCAGTCACACATGGAGCGTGCGCGCATTGATTGCAGCGCGTGACCTGATGCGCGCGCCGCACCTGAGGAAAGACGCCGACGTCGACATGTTTTACATACGTGCGCGTGACTGAGAGCGGAACTATATTCTCTGACTTGCATGCAGTGGTGCACGCATGACAGCCGATGCAGCGAGTCTGATCGATCACCTTGGCCCACTTCACCGCACCGTCTTGTCGTTCTTCGAGCATGAAAGCCCCACTTAACGGATTTTGACGAGAGCGAACTATATCACGCAAAGAAGTCAGGAAAATACGGCTATTTGACCAGTAAATTAGCGGCGTGCGCGTTTGAGACACTGACCTGGGATTGACAAATAAACATCGGCATTAGAAATTAGGTATGAAGTATTTGTTCACTGTCCGTCAGCGTTTAGTACGGGCCGTTTGGAGGTTTATTGATGCGTCTTCTTGCTTTGTTTCTGGCTACCGGAATTGTTGCTCTTGGAGCTTTGACTGCTTGCAATTCTGCCGAGTGGAGAAACACCAGTATGTCGCCAGTCGCGCGAACGACTGGGACACCGCATCCCGATGGTGCGCGCCGGATCACCAACACTGAGCTAAAAGACTTGCTGGATAAGAATGAGGCTGTAGCCATCGACGTGCGCAACGAGGCCTCGTACAAGATCGCACACATTAGAGGAGCGAAGTTGATTCCTGAAGCTGAGGTGGTGAATCACATTGACGAGCTGCCGAAGGATAAGTTAATCGTCACCTACTGCTCTTGACCAAACGAACATACGTCCGCCCGTGCGGTGGTCGAATTGAAAGCAAAGGGTGTTGAGAATGCCGCGGCGCTTCTCGGTGGTTTTCAAGGATGGCAAAGCGCAGGTTTCCCCGTAGACAGCGCCAAAGCCAACTAAGCGAAATGCATTGTTCTAACTGCGGATCCTACCTGCCCCCCGGGGTTCGTTTCTGCTCCGGGTGCGGTTCACCAGCCAATGACCCTGAAGCCACTCGAATTGCTCGAACGCAACGTGGCATTCCCGTTCGCCTTGATGAGGAAGACGAGGACATCGCTGATGACGATGAGCTCGAGGCAGTCATATTTACGGTGCGTCCGACGCTGGTCTTCATCAAGCTTGGTTATGCGCTGGCAGTAGTTGGAGCGATCGCTCTCGTTTTTTTACTGGCGCTGCTGACGCCGATCCCACCATCCATCTCAATCCTGCTGGCCATGGCGTTGCTACTGGTTCCGGCTTATTACCACGTCAAGCGAAATATGATCCGGTATACCTTGACCGACTCGAAGATTGAAATCGATACCGGTCTTATAGCCCGTACAACCCGGAATATCCCCCTGGCCAAGATTCAGGACGTCACAGTTTCGGCCAACATTCCCCAGCGACTACTCGGTTTTGGGGACCTATTAATAGACAATGCGAGCGAGTTGGGGGGCACCACGATCCTGCACAACATCAGCCATCCTCGCCGCCACGCCGACCTGCTTTTGCGCGAACTCCGACGCTGGCATTAAACTCCTGATTGGAGCCATTCATGCCAACCGCTACACGAAACGGAACATCCTAGAACCGCGGGGTTCTAAAGGGAATGCCGCTCTACCAAGAGGTAATGTTATTGTTTTCTCGTAAGGTCATAAGATTTACAGCGGTCCTGGCACTCTTGCTGCTCACATTCCTTCCGGTTGTTGGCCAGAACTCCGCCGATGACCCCGCCGCGAAACTACTTCCCGATAAACTAGGAGACTTCAGCGCTGGAGACCCGGTGACATCGCAACGGAAGGAGTTTCTCGAGAATGGCGCTGAGCGCCCTGAAATTACCGCTGCAGCCAGTCGAAAATACTTGTCAAAAGATGGCAAGCGTTTTTCGGTTACGCTAGTCACGACGGTTTCCGACTCCGTGGCCTTTGCTCTAGTAACGGAAGCAAAGCTGAAGGCGACGACGGGAAACGAAAAGGTCGTCCCCGACGTCGGTATTGGCACCTCGAGCTTTTCTGTTTCAAATGAACTTGGCAGCAACATTTCTTTCTTCAAGGGGCGGGTTTACGCGTCGCTATCTGAGGAAGGAAGGGTACGGGATAATCAGCTCCTGGCGAACTTGGGCCAGAGCCTGGCGGACACGCTCGACAAGGGTGACGGAGAAATCCCGGTTCTCGTAAAGCATCTTCCCGATTGGCAGAGTGTTCAGTCGCAAGCTTTGTACGCAGTCGATCCGGAGAATCTAAAGAAGTTTGTCGGCAATCAGCCGGTACTGGACGCGGTTAGTTTCACTGGTGGCGCCGAAGCAGTCGTCGCGGATTACAATCCGCAACGACTCGTGATAGTTGAATTCAGCACCGCGTCACTGGCAACGGACAATGACCAGCGAATTAAGGCCAGACTTCAAGAACTTAGCACTCAGGCGCAACCGGTACCCTCAGCCTATCGCCGGGTTGGCAACTATTCTGTGTTTGTCTTTGACGCGGCGAGCCCGGAGGCGGCCAACCAATTGATCGATCAGGTCAAATACCAGCAGGTGGTGCAGTGGCTAGGTGAGAATCCCTTCGCGTACGAACAAGCCACACGAGAATTCACTGAGACTACGCTGGGTGTCTTAGTCTCTGTGGTAAAGGCCTCGGGCTTGGCGCTGGCGGGCTGTTTCATAATCGGCGGCTTTTTTGGGACCCTCTTGTTTAAAATCCGCCGAGCCCAGCAGCGAGCAAGAGAGGCGTACGCAGACTCCGACGCTATGATTCGGCTCAACCTCGATGAATTGACTACGGAGAGGGATCCTTCGCGACTGCTGGGACGTGGAAACTAGAGCGACCCTTAAAAAGCAAAGGCACCCGGACCCCCAGGCGCCAACTAACCACTATCTTTGTCCTTAAAATTATGCGGGCTGCTGATCTTCCTGGGAGGCTCCCCCAAGCCCCTTCAGGCCGACGACCAGCAGCACCGCAATTAATTGCTCGTTGATTGCCCGCAGGCGTTAACTCCGTTCCCCCAAAAAGAGCCACCGCCTGTTTTTCAAATCGTGAGAGAACGCCTCCCCCAAAGCTTTCACTCACTGCAATCTTGAGCCTACCCGATTTACCCTTTATCTACCCTTCTTGTTCGCACTGGTCTTTGGCAACGGGCGTGCCAACTAGGCGAAAAGTGCCTACCTCTCGGCCCAACTTAGATTTTTCCTAAGGAATTCATTCGACTCATGTGGGCCATCTTATTTTGTTGAGTCTAAACTGCTAGTTAGGCCGTACACCTTCGATACATCCAACACCACGGCTGCGAATGATAATAAATCGCTCTATGTTGACAGACATACGGTTGTTCCTTTTGTTCCTCCGTGAATCCCTTAGATTCAAAGGGCCACAATGCGCGGAACCTTCACGTAGGAAGGGTATCTAGCAGTTCGTCCATCTCTTCTAGGGTGTTATAGATATGCGGCGAGATTCGAAGACGGTCGCCTCGTGGCGCTGTAATAATGTTCTTTTGTTTGAGGTGCGCGTAAAGATCCATTGAAGTCAATCCAGCGCGGTGGCGAATGCAAACGATTTGTGACTTTTCACTCGCGCGTCGTGAACTGACCACTTCATACTGCGTGGTTTCCCGCCGGTCAGAAAGCCTCTCACAAAGATAGTCTGTCAAGGTTTCCAAGTGAGATTGAATCCGGTGAGTTCCAACTTCCTGTAATAGCTTAAGGCTCGCTTCCAGACCGTAGAGGAGGGCTGTTGGCCCAGTTCCAGTTTCCCAGGCTAGGCTCCCCTCGTTCCAACCCTGCTCGAAATTCTGGTAGTCCTCCGGATTGGGAACACTTATCCAACCCACCAGCGTTGGTTGAATAAGTTCGCGGGCGCGGTCGGATAGGTAAAGCAGTCCCACGCCTTCGGGTGTCAAGAGCCATTTATGACATGCCGCCGCAGCAACGTCGACCAGCTCAGATTGCACGTCGATGGGAACAACTCCGAGGGCTTGGATCACGTCCACTACCAGGAGTGCATTGTGAGCACGCGCGGCGCGTCCAATGCGCTCCAGGTCAGCACGAAAACCGGAAGCGAACTGAATCTGGCTAAGGGCAATGATGCGGGTTTTACGGTCAATCAGACCGATTAATTCGTCGAGATCAATTCGACCATCGCGCTCTTCACACATGCGCACTTCCACGCCGAAGGCATCTCGAGCTCTCAGCCAGGGATAGATGTTTGAAGGAAATTCTCCGCGGAAAGTTACGAGGTTGTCACCCGAGTGCCATTCAAGCCCGTTGGCCACGGTTGAGAGTCCATCGGAAGTGTTGCGCATAAACGCCACCTGCTCTGGACGCGCCCCAAGCATGCCGGCGACAAGGCGCCGGGCGTTTTCTTTAACTGCAAGCCATTTACGAAAGTTCAAAGAGCCATTTTCAGAGACGTCGGCTAGCTGGGACCGGACTGCATTGATTGTCGGGATTGGAGGCGGCGAGATTGCTGCGTGATTCAAGTAAATAGCGCGCTCAGTAACTGGGAAGAGCGCGCGCAAAGTATCGTTCATAACCGTTTGCTGTTGTCCATGGTTATAGATCGGCTCAGGGCCCTGAAGGAGCATATGGGCGCCCGTAGAATTCTTTGTACAACCAACCTAAGACTCGTGCCTCGGCGGTGCAGAGCGTTTCCAGCCAGCAGTTGATCAGAAAGTCGCGACGTCCCCGCTCGGATGGGATCTTTTCGGCCTCTTTAACAACCGAGCCACCGGCACCGAGATCGAGTTTGTAAGTTTCGGCAGCCGCTTCGTTGGCCTTTGAGGCTGTGTCGAGCGCGTTCAAGAGTTGACTGATCCAGGTGTGAAGTTCAAGTTCAGAGTCGTGCTCTGCCAGTGCTTGTATTATTCCGATCGCAAGACGGTCCTCAGCCTGTTTGAAATCAAAGACTGGTTCCCCCATCGCCCGGCTCAGCTGTTGTTTCCACTGAAAGATTTCTTCTACGTTACGGTGCCGGACAATCGCCACCCGCTGGTCGAAATCGAGGAACCACTGAATAACGTCGGGAATGGAATCAAGATCGACATCCCCGGCAACGTGCCGTCGCAGGGGCGGAAGGTTCAGCTGGGCCCCGTCGTCGCCAACCTCGCCGCTTGCCCCGTTGTCCGCATTGGATTGTGAGATACCACTGCTTCCCATAGTTCAAACCTTGGTGTTGTTCGCGCGATTCAACTTAAACTCCGGCGTTACCTCTCCAACCACTTCGCCGCGCCGATTGTGGACGGGAAAAAAAGCGTAGCGAGCAACAGCTTCCAACGATTCATTCGCCAATATGCCGAGTTGTCTTAACGACTCGATCACAACAGTTGGTCGCGCGCGATGGTCGTCGCCATCTTCAATCTTGAGAGCGAGGCCAAGGCCGCGAGGCCAGTCTTCACATGGTAATACGGCAACAGTGTAAACACCTTCCGCGCCAACTTTAGAGACCAAGCGGCCTTTCGCCGCACGCATGATTTCGGTGTCGAGACGATCGGAAGACCCGCCGATGAGCTCTGGATAGGTTGTCATGGCGGCTACTATCCGCGCGCACGCCTTCCTGGTCGGGTCATCAAATTCCGAGGGCGGAGAGACCAAGCGGGCGTACATTAACGCCATCGCCCTGACGGTAATTCCGAAAACCGGAACGCCACAGCCATCAATACCCACCGCAATATCTTCAATCGGAATTCCTGAAAAGGCAGAGATTGTTTTGCCAATCGCCAGTTGGACGGGGTTGGCGGGCTCGTCGTAGGTTTCGGTTGGCGCGTCTAAATGCAGCGCAAGCGCGAGCATTCCGGCGTGCTTACCAGAGCAGTTGTTCTGCAAAACATTTGGTTCTTCACCTTTTTCGCGCAGCTGGGCCGCTGCTTCCGGACTGAAGGGTTCATGTACTCCACATTTTAAGGCTTCCGGGCCCAGCCCTATCTTTTTGAGCATCGAAGCCGCAACTTCGGTGTGAATCGGTTCGCCGCTATGCGACGCGCAGGCAAGCGCAATCTCGTTTTCAGTGAAGCCGAAACGATCGGCGGCGCCAGAAGCAATCAGCGGAATTGCTTGATGCGGTTTGGCCGAAGACCTCAGATAGGTCACCGTTTCTGGTGTGCCGAGATATGCTGAAATTGTGCCGTCGGGTTTCACCCCGACGATGTGACCGCGATGACGCGATTCGGTGATACCGCCGCGGGTTATCTTAACCAGCGGCTCTGGCGATGGGATCTCTTCGTTGTTTGCAGAGGGCCGCCGGGAAACCTGCATTTATTTGGGAAGACCTCGTTAGATAGTGAAATGGATTTGACCCGGCTATGTTAACACGAGCAATCGCTGGGGACGGTTGGAAGATGGGCGCGAGGTTGAACTGGACTAAAGCTGCTTAGCCGTGGATGAGCTTTGACGCGGTTCTCAACGAACCGGCGCGGCTTCGCCGCCGCACAGTGCGAAAGGCTCCGCCTTTCCGCAGCTCGTCTTTTCATTCTTGAGGCTGCGCCTCAAAGGGAGGCGTAGCCTCCGGTAACTTCTCAATACTTGACGGTAAGGCAGAGCCTTACCGCACTGTGCGGCGGCGAAGCCGCAGAGTTGCCGCACTCCAAACAAAAAAGGCAGAAGGTTTGCCCTTCTGCCTTCCGGTTTTGTTAAAGCGATTGTCAGCCCTTGGAGCTGCGCCTAGAGCGTCTGACGCCGTAGCTCAGCACAGTCAGCTTTACCGTTCGTCGCCCAAAATGCATTGCTTCACTGGTGCTAGGCGTCCAGATGTCGATGTGACGACCACGGATTGCTCCGCCAGTATCGGCCACGAGATACTCCCCGCTATATCCGGGATGTTCAAGTCTTACGCGAGAGCCCAGTGGCAGCACCGAGGGATCGGCTGCAATTAGGCCTCGGCTGACCATTCGGCCACTCGCGGTTCTGCCTCTGAGGCTGTAAGCAGTGGCAAGGTACGGCACCGCGGCCAAAGACGCTTTCGGCTGCTCGGCTGTACCACTCTTCGGGGTAGGGGTCGTCGGTTGAGAGTCCTCCACTTCAACCTTGCCGAGGGCATCGGCTGAGTTTTGTTTGGGTTCCTGGTTCTGTGACTGGATTTGGAAGAACAGCGTTTCTGCTATGGAAGGCTGTGCGGAGAAAACTATCAAACCTACTAGAAGGATAGATGCAATGATAGCGCTACGGCTAATTGCTGCTTTCATTTTCGGGTCTCCTGTCCGATGAATTTCTTTCAAGCGCCCTGCGCGAGTCCTTTTTTCCGTATGCCTGCGATCCTATGCGGGGTGCCCCGCAAGGACGCTGGACTCGACCTCCGGCCCAAGGAGTTGGGTACTAAGTCAGCCGGAGTGGGGGCTTGCATCCTTGATGCATGCGCTGAAAGCCCAGGTGTTCGATCTAATCAAAAAGCGGGGTATTGCTCCCCGCTGGTTTCACGGCTTGGAAGGCTAGCACCCGCTCGCCGGAGTGTCCAGCCTTCTGGGCACCAAAAAACCACTTAAATACCACTCTTCGTGGCTAACTATTGATATATATAAAGTTATAAAAAGGAAATTTTCCCAGAAAATGTCTCGATCCGGTCAAGACAAGGTGGCGAAACGGGAACTCTTTGGAGTGCGGCGGCTTGGCGCCGCTTTGGCCTTGGTGCCACCTATAGGCCGGCCTTCGCCAGGGTTGGTAGCCGCGAATTAACGCGGATCAGGCTTTTTCGAGTTGGTCGCAGGTTGGGGTGAGTTGAGTCTAGCAGGGCATTGCGGCGCCCGAAGCCGCCGTAGGCCAAAGCGGCCGCCAGGCCGCCGCACTTCAAGGAGTTGAAGCACTCCAAGGAGTTCGATTACAGCCAACGCTACATTCCGAGGAAGTTCTCCAGGATCTTCTGACCCGCGGGGTATTCGTCGCTGAAGAGTTCGGGGTGAAATTGCACACCAAACAAAGGCCGCTCGGTGTGTTCCATCGCCTGGATAGAGCAGGTAGCGTTGGAAGCAGTCCGACGGAACCCTTTGGGCAGTTCCTTGACCTCGTCACAGTGAGAGTGCCAGACAGTTATCTCCGATGGCAGGTCTTTAAAAATGCCTTTGCCATCGGTTTCGACCGGGAAGTAGCCACGTTCGCGCTTTGCGCCCTCATAGCCTTCACCCGGCTCAAGTCTTTCCATCAAGCCTATGGGCGCACCGAATGCCAGTGCCATCTGCTGATGCCCGCCGCAGACTCCCAGGATTGGTTGCTGTGCCTTCTTGATTACCTCAAAAACACCGGCCAATGCTTCAGGCTTGTACTTGTCCCAGGGATGACTCTGGCCGCTGAGAATGATGTGGGAGGGTCGCAGGGATTTGACCCGCTCAAGAGAAACCGAGTGGTAAGGCTCAGTCAGGATCTCGACGCCGTCTCGGACCCGCCCCAAAACTGCTCGCAGTTCGCGAGGGCTGGCTCCGCGGCCATCAAGCGTGTTGTCGATGAGATAGATTAGGGAATCAGTGGTCACTAGTCATACCCTCTGCCTGCTCCCAATTAGCAGTTTTCGTGCCCAGGCAGTAGAGGTTTCCGTTGAACGCCCCTATATAGATGTGTCCCCCGAGAATAGCAGGTGTGGAATTGAGGTTGTCGCCAATCTTTAGTTCGCCTAGCCGCTTTCCGTCTTCAGCCGCGAGCAAATAAATCCAACCTGCCTTGTCCCCGAACACCAGCCGGCCGTCGACCACCGGAGAAGTCCCCCAAATCGGCCCTCGGACGAGATGTTTCCAGACGAGCTGGCCCTTGTCCGCAGTCAAGCTGTACATAAAGCCGTTGTTGGAGCCTATGTAAATCCGGTCCTTGAAGGCAATAGGGCTCGCCCAAAATCCGCTTCGCTCCTTATAAATCTGACTTAATCCGCCTTCGGCTTTAAACTTCCAGACCGGCTCACCGTTCGCCTGCCGGAAACAGTAAACGTATCCATCCTCCGCAGCGGTGTAGATGAAACCACCGGCAACAAGCGGCGTCGAATCCGAATCTGCACCGATACGCGATTTCCAGGCGGTTGATCCATCAGGCATGTTGAGGCAGTAAAGATCCCCTTGTTCGGTGCCAACGTAAATCTTTCCGCCAACTGCCGAAAAGCTGCCTTCCATTGAGCCAAGCCACTCGGTTTTGTATATGAGCGAACCATCCTCGAGGCTGAGGCAATAGAAGAAACCGTCTTCGCCGCCGAAATAGACGCGTCCGTCAATCACTGCCGAAGAGCAGTCCACTTCGAAGCCGGTCTTGTAGTCCCAGATTAACGTGCCGTCTTTTGCATTCAGGCAATAGACGTGATGGTCTAATCCGCTGGCTATGATGCGATCGCCGGCGATTGTTGGCGTTGTTTTGAAACTGTCTTTTGCCTGGTATTTCCAGATAACTGTGCCATCCGCACGGTTGAGGCAATAGAGGTTGCCATCGGCTGATGGAAAGTAGACGCGTTCAGCGTCAACCGAAGGCTGGCCGGGCCAGGACGTGCCTCCCCAGGGATCCTTATGAAGTTGGCCCTTGATCATTCCTGTCTCGACTTGCCAAACGATCTCAAGGGGTCCGGGCTGCCAAGGCCCAGTCCCATAAAACCTGCGCTCCGAATTGCCTAACCAATTGGGAAGGCTCGTTGGTGAGGCAGCTTTTTGCTCAAGCTTAGGCTCCGCTGCAGTCTCTTTGACAAGTCTGCCGCCACAACCGCTCAGCGCCGATGAAAGCACCAGCGAAGCAACGAGCAACACGAGACGAATCGGAAGGCCAGGAAGCAAAGGAGAGAGTTTATTAAGGGGAAAGTTCATCGGGGGCTAACAATTCTGCTTGGCGGGATGGGGCCAGGCCCCCACCTCGAAAATCGAGCTGGTCGCCTCTCCCACTAGTCCGGGCTAACCGTCCGGGTTAACCACTCACCTGAATAAATTACTTCAGCAGTGCCTGTAATTACAACCTCACCGCCTTCTAGATCGTCGCGCCAGTGGATTTTTGCGCGACCTCCGGGCATCAACACTTTGACGAATCTTTCAGTTTCGCCCTTTATCATCGCGGCCACGGCTGCGGCGCAGGAGCACGTACCGGAAGCCTCAGTCTCGCCTACGCCACGTTCCCAGATACGCAGCTCAATTATGTTTCGATCAACAACGCGGATGAAGACGACGTTCGTGCGATCGGGAAACTGTTTGTGGTTTTCTATCGTGCGGCCGATCCTCCGCCAGTCGAGTGAATCGAAGTCGTTTACGAAAATGCAGCAGTTAGGATTTCCCATCTGCAATGCCGTAACCGGAAAAAACTCGCCGGCGACATCGAGCTCATAGTCGATGACCTTCTCCATTGGCTCGCTGGTGATCATTGGGATCGAGGCCGAGTCGAACTTTGGGCGTCCGAGTTCTGAATCAAACAGGAAGCGACTGCCGTCGGTTCGTTCCAGAAGTTTATAGAGCTTGATGCCTGCTCGGGTACTCAGCCAAAGCTCTTCTGCGGTCCAAAGGTTTTTGTAATAGAGGTAAGCGGCAGCGCATCTGGTTCCATTACCGGATAGGGACGCTTCACTGCCATCGGGATTGAAGATCCGGACATGAAAATCAGCTTCCTCCGACGGGCCAATTACCGCAATGCCGTCCGCGCCCGCTCCGTAATGGCGATTGCAAATGAGCCGCGCAAATTCTCCCAGGCGTTCGGTTGTGTTGATTTCCGCAAGTTCTTTCGACTCGATAACGATATAGTCGTTGCCGAAACCATGAAACTTAATGAACTTTGGAGCCATTAGTTGTAAAGCAAACTGTTAGTTTGCGACTGGTGCGGAAAACAGATTGTTCAAAGGTTTAATCAACTTAGTATTTCTGAGCGCTGAGGGGCAACGTTGATCAATTCAACGAGGCCTGTAACGCAGCCGTCGCAAACTACCAGTTTGCTTTACGTCAAATCGCAAACTACCAGTTTGCTTTACTGGGACTTTCCTGCAAACGAGGCAAGCAAAACAGTAATCGGATCGATGCAGGTAGCGCGAGGTTCCACGTCTTCAGGAAAGTTATTGACCATTATTGAGAACACCAGGTTTTCACCGGCTGCCGTCGTTACGTAACCCGACAAACTCGCCGCAGCACTCAAGCTGCCGGTCTTCGCGCGCACGTTGTTCTGGGCGACCGTTCCTTTGAATCGATTCCTGAGCGTGCCGTCAACACCCGCGATTGGCAAAGCGTCGCGAAATACTGAGGCGTAGCGATGTCGCTGCATGTAGGTAAGCAGCTGAAGTGTTGCCTCCGCAGTAATCATGTCGTTGCGCGAAAGTCCGGAGCCATCAGTTAAAACGAGGGTCGCAGGACTCAGCCCGGCTTCCCGCAGAAACGTCCTAACTACTTCAATGCCCGCCGCCTCACTCGTGCGGTCTGTGGTTGGCGCGACAACCTTCCCGAGTGTTCGCAAGACGAGTTCGGTATAGAGATTTTGACTCGGCTTAAGCGTCTGAGCGGCTATTAGACTCAGCGGGGGAGACTGCATTTGTGCGATCTCAACCGGCGGTGCTCCAGGGATGTTGGTGAGATGCGTTAACGAGTAAAACTGAGCTGGATTAAATTGAAATCCTGCGCTAGGCGATGCGGCGAGGGTGCGCGTTTTTCCTGTGATTGTTACGCCGCGTTGCGCAAGCGACGACCGCAGTAGATATGTAAACAAGATCGCCGGCCGAGAAATACCAATGCTCCCGGAATATCCCTTATCGTCGAGTGCGATTGAACCGCTGATCCATAACTCGTCGGTCCCGACTCCTCGATAGACGTTCAGATTTCTACGGATTCCTCTTTCCGCAGTGGTTACCCGGTTAACAATCGTGAGCAGTGGATCCGGTGGCCCAGTTGTTATGACGGCCGGAGCGCCAACCTTCGCTCCGGGCTTGATGGATAGATCGAGCGCGTTGTCGTTAGATGTGAGCGCGCTGACTTCCGCGCCATACCACCATTGCAGATCGTCCCAATCCCACCCGGAGCCATAAGGTGGACCCGTGAAATAGGTTTCGTCGCCGATCAAATCTCCTTCGACGCGCTTCACGCCCGCAGCGACAATTCGAGCGGCGAGGTCGTCAATACCTTTGAAGTAACTGCCGTTGTTGAAACGTGCCGCAATTGAAGGATCGCCACGTCCGTAGATTGTCAGATCGCCATGGATGATTCCCGCTGAATCGGGTTTCGCAGGAGCATAAACGGAAGTTACGAAACGATAGTCAGGTGAAAGTCGATCGAGCGCTGCGGCTATGGTGTAAAGCTTCATGTTCGAGGCTGGACGTAGTAGCTTGTCGGCGTTTTCCTCGAAGAGGATTTTCCCAGTATCCAGCGAACTAACTTTGATTCCCACCATGGCCGACGCCAACTCAGGCTTTCGCAACACCGCTGAAATGCGTGCTTGCAATTCGCCGAGCGTGCGAGTGGTTAACTTGCTCGCTTGGGCCACGTCCGGAGTCGGCGTGGGCGAAGCCTGCAGAGTCGGCTCTTGCTCGGGAGCAGCAATGGGGCTCGGTTTCGGAGTTGAGACGGGAGTCGGTGTAGGAGTGGCGGTTGTCTTTGTATTTCCGGTAGGCGCTACCCGACGTTCACGTTGCGGCTTCTGCTGAGCTTTGGTAATCGGGATCGCCGGCTGAATCAGGGAGAAAAGAAGAAGGATCCAAACGAACTTACTTAGCGGTAACTGATAGTTGTTAGTCATCATTTAGAGCGAAGTGACGGCTCAAGTACAGCACCATGGACAATTGAGCTTAGACGATGGGGCCGCGCCCTGGAGTTTAGGCGTAGCCCCAAAAGATTAACGCTTTGCCCACTCAATTAAAATAGGCTATCCCTCTAACTGGCCGGGGAACCCTTAACTGCCTGCGCTGCATGGCTGGCCCGAACTTGGACCATCAAGTTTTGAAACTGCTCGTCGCTTCTCAACGAGGCCCAGTTCGGATCGTTCTCAAAGCAAATCAGATTTTCATTTCCCAAAGCGATTGCACGCTCCAACCAGTGAAGCGCCTCGGCACGCATTCCTTCGAGCGCGTAAACCGACGCGACCGAATACGAGATGTCGGCATCGACTTCCGCGTTTCTAACGACCGCGTCGCTTAATTGCGCCAGGGCCTCCTCATGCTTCCCTTGCGCGCTCAAGAACATGGCCATGAACGGGCGAATACCGTGCATATTCGGATGCTGTGCGACCACTTGCTGCTCCAGCTCAGCAGCAGCATCAGTTTGGCCGGTGTAATACAAGGAGAGCGCACGAAAAGTCTTGACGAGCGGATTGTCCGGATCGCCAGCCTGGTCCAATTGCCGCGTCGTCTCTTCAAAGTTTCCCATGTACATGTAAACCAGTGCGCGATTGTAGCTGGCTACCACGTGTGCCGCCGGATCCAGCCGCATCAATCGATCATAACTGCGGAGCGCACGTCCATATTCGCCGTCAAGCCGGTGCAGCGTGGCTTTGACAAAGTGAACAACAGGCTCGTCGGGCGCTTCACGTCGCGCAAGCGCAACCTCCTCGCGTGCCTTCTGCTTTTGCCCTCTCCAGAGATAAACAAAAACCATCAACATGCGGGCTTCAATCAACCGCGGATCAATCGAAAGGGCCTTGGCAAAGGCGGCTTCGGCTCTTTCGTAATCCTCGGCGCCGCCGAAACCCTTGAACACTCGATTGACGTAGGAAGCTCCGAGACCGTCAAGCGCAAGCGCGAAGTTGGGATCCAGTTCGATCGCCCTCTGGAAATGTTCAATGGCGGCGTCACAATCTTCCTGAGCGATCGTGCGAAAGATGAAACGCGCGAAAAGATCGCGTCCGCGCAAGTACTGTTCGTAGGCTGCGGCGTTTTGTGTAGATGGTTTCTCGATGCCCGCCTGTTCCGCCGGGCTAAGTTCGAGACGCAAGCCTTCTACAATGCGCTGGGCAATCTCGTCCTGTACGGCGATGATGTCCTCCGTCGAAGTGTCGATACGCTCGCTCCAGAGAATGTCGCCCGACGCGACATCTAATAGCTGCGCTGTAACACGGAATCGACTACCTGCATGAATAAAACCCGCAGTCAAGACGGCGTTGACGCGCAGCTCCTGGCCGATTTCGCGCGGGTCCATCTGCCCTCCCTGGTATTTCGCAATAACAGAGGAGGGTCTCACTACCAGCGAACGCACACGCGCGAGCTCTGTTATCACGGCATCGGCCAGCGAAAACTCGTAAAAGCCCGAGGCCGGATCGTTGTTCAGGTTGCGGAAACAAAGTATGGCCAGACTCTTTTTTTCCGGGTCGGCAATGGTGGTAAATGGCGTTTCGTGAATAGTGGGTTTTGTCGGCGTCGCCATCCCTGGCGCGGCAGTCGAATCCGACTTGGCCTTACCTTTAAGCCATCTCATGGCTCTCGACACCGTACTGGCGCCGGCCAGATGCCGCGTAGGTTCAGGCATCACGCTGGTAAATTGTTGGCCTGCGGTATCGGTCCTGGAAATTTCCTTCAATATTGAACGCAGATCGTCGCGCAACTCCTCCATCTTCTGGTATCGATCGCGAGGCTCCTTCGCTATGCAGTGATCGAGAATCTGCTGCAGGCGCGGGGGAATAGGTTCCTTGCGAAGTTCGGCGACGGGGCGAGGCGCATCGTGAAGCACGGCGTGGCGCACATCAATGGTGGTTTTGCCGCGGAAGGGCCAGGTCCCGGTGAGCATTTCGTAGAGCAGCACGCCCGTAGAAAAAATGTCAGCTCGCTTATCAACTCGATCGCCTCGTGCCTGCTCCGGTGCGGCGTAGGTAGCCGTTCCATAAGGTACACCTATCTCGGTCAGGTCAGTGCGATGAATGGTCGACCTTGAACTGTCGTCGGTATCGTCCAACAATTTAGCCAAGCCAAAATCCAAAATCTTCACCTGGCCGGAAGGCGTGACCATCACATTTCCTGACTTGATGTCGCGATGAATGATGCCCCGAGCATGCGCGGCGGCCAGTGCGTCGGTGACCTGAATCGCAATCAGCAGCGTGCTCTTCAAATCCAGCGGATGACCGTTTACAAGTTGACGCACATTGCGCCCCTCAACGTATTGCATGGCGATGAAGTGCAGGCCTTCAGCTTCATCGAGATCAAATATGGTGCATATGTTGGGATGATCGAGAGAAGAGGCGAGCCGCGCTTCGCGCTCGAAGCGTCTCAAGTTGGCTTCTCTTGCCGTTAACTCAGGGGGCAGAACTTTGACGACAACAGTGCGACCAAGTTTCCCATCGGTAGCTTTGTAAACTGTTCCTTGCCCGCCGACGCCGAGCTTTTCGAGGATCTTGTAGTTCTTGAGGAACTTTCCGATCATGGTTTGTAAAGCAAACTGTTAGTTTGCCGCGTTTGACTAAACTCAAGTGTGTGGCAACGAATCGTCGCAAACTAACAGCCTTGCGTTACTGAAATGTTGCTAGCAATTCGTTAGCGCTTGCGGTGGCTGTTCCTACCTTGCCGACGACGATACCGGCCGCGTGGTTAGCAAGGTTCGCAGCCTCCAGCATCGTCGCCCCCGCTGCCAGGGCAGCTGCGAGAGTTGCGATAACAGTGTCACCAGCGCCGGTGACATCGTAAACCTCCCTAGCCGCCGTTTCCACAAAGACCGGATCGTTGTCGCCTTCCAGCAGCATTATCCCACGATCGCCGCGCGTGATCAGAACGGCGTCGCAACTGAGTTTTTCCCTGATCACACGTGCCGCCTGATGCAGACCATCGTCTGAGTCAGCTTCCAGATTGCTCATTCGCAACGCCTCATGGTGATTCGGTGTGATCAGAGAGGCAGGACGGTAGTGGGAGAAATTTCGAATCTTGGGATCGATTAACACCGGCACGCGAGCGTAAGCAGACGGAAGAATTTCGTCAAGGATGCGCGGCGTCACCACACCTTTATCGTAGTCAGAGACGACAAATGCATCAGCTTCCTGAATAGCCTCTTTCAAGAATCCCAGGATGCGTTTCTCCGTTGGACCGTTGACCGGACCGCGCTGCTCGCGATCGGCACGCACAACGAGTTGGCTATGAGCAATGATGCGCGTCTTGGTAGTTGAAGGACGGTTTTCATCAACAACAAGGTAATCATCAGTCTGTAAGGGACTTGTTTCCTTCAGACTTGCGCGCAACCGGTCGCCGGCTGAATCATTCCCGATTACGCCCACGACGCATGCTTTCGCACCCAGAGCGACTAGGTTGGCGAGCACATTGGCTGCGCCACCGAGGTGTACCGACTCACGACGAATGTCCACGACCGGCACGGGAGCTTCCGGCGAAATGCGCGTCACATCGCCCCAGATAAACTCGTCCAGCATCACGTCGCCTAGAACGACGATCTTACGATCGCGCATCTCACGAACAATCTCGCCAGCCCGTTCTTTGGTTAGTTGGTTCACAATGATCGAAGATCTTTCCAGTTTCGGAACCGCCGCCCGCCGTCCGAAAAAAGAATGCGCGGTCGTCGGTCGTCGGTCATCGGTCGTTTCAAGTACTTTCTCTCAGGACACGTTCAGTGGCCGCCAGCACCCTTTCAACCGGAACACGTTTGATGCATTCGGGCTCGTCAAACTTTTCGCAGAAGTATCCATGACATGGCTGACATTCCAGCTCTTCGTAAACGACTTCGGAGGCGGCGCTTGCCCACGGTCGCCAGTGCGCGATATTGGATGAACCGAAAATTACTACCGCGGGAGTTGCCACGGCAGCAGCAATATGTGCGATGCCACTGTCGTTGCCAACGAACAAGCGTGCGCGCGCGAGCAACGCCGTTATCTCAGGCAAAGATAAATCCGTAAAGGCCGTAACCTCGGCCGAAGAGGTTCGCTTGAGTTCATCGACAATTTCTGTTTCCTCCGGTGTCGTTATCGCAACTACCCCGAGATCCCGACGTGCGAGTTCATCCGCCACTCGTCCGAACTTGTCCGCGGCCCACTGCTTAGTGGCGAACGCCGCCGCAGGATGAATCACAGCAAATGCAGCATCTGTTAGCCCTGAAGCCTGAAGCCGTCCGGCAGTTGCGGCAGCTGCTTCGTCAGTTACCGCGAGTAGAGTCGCCGGCCGGTCGCTCACGGGCACGCCGGTCCATCCGAGTAACGCGAGTTGTTGTTCAACAGAATGCGTCTTGTCCTGACCCCAGAGCGATGACGATGAAGGTGACAAATGGTTATGGAGTCGCGCGTATTGATAGGTCCGATAACCAACACGGTGCCTGGCGCCCGTCGCGCGTGTCAGGAGCGTAGCCGTTGTTCCGCCATGCAGATTGTAGACGACGTCGTAACGATGGGCGCGCAGCCGCCGGGCAACTCGCGCCCGAGCGGTAGTGTTTTTTCGCTCGAGTGTGATGACGTTATCAATGTAGGGAAACCCGTCAAGCACGGGTGCCACCCAGTCTTCCAACAAGATGTCCACGGACGCGTTTGGCAGAAATCTTTTCAGCGCGAATAGCGAGGGTGTGGACAACACCGTGTCACCGATAGAGCGAAGCCGCACGACGAGAACTTTTTCAACGGCTTGCCAGTCCCATTTCGCGGGCGCGAGCGACTGTGGTTCGTCTTCGCCGCGCAGACTATGCATTCGAAGTTCGCGCAGTTGCGGAGACGACTCAACTATTTCCTTCAGGCTATTCAAACCTTCGTTCCACTTTGTTCAGGCTGTTCGTCCTCTAATTCGGGTTCGATCTTCGCTTCGTCAATCAACATTACCGGAATGTCGTCGCGTATTGGATAAACGCGCCGGCATTCCACGCACTTCAAGGCGCTCCCATCGGCTTTCAGCTCAACTTTCGACTTGCAAGCGGGGCAGGCGAGTATTTCCAACAAATCCTGACTGATTGACATTGTTGTGGACCTCACATTGCGGTTACTAACGCTTATAACAGGAGCCCTGGAAAGAGGCATTGGGAAGAGCAAAGCTTACCATAAAGACAGGAGCATCGGCAGAAGAACCAGGAGCAGTCGGCAGGAGCAGTCGGCAGGAGAACCAGGAGCAGACGGCAGGAGCAGTCGGCAGGAAAAAACCATTTTTCATATCTCATTTCACATTTTTCAGTTGTCATTTAAAACAGTCGCGAGTCGCCAGTCGTGAGTCGCCAGTCGCGAGTCGCCAGTTGACGGTCGCCGGTCGCCAGTCGCCAGTCGTGAGTCGCCAGTCGTGAGTCGCCAGTGGTGAGTCGCCAGTGGTGAGTCGCCAGTCGTGAGTAACCAGTTGTGAGTAACCAGTTGTGAGTAACCAGTCGTGAGTCGCCAGTTACCGAGTGTCTGTACGTCCCAATGACAAATGAGAAATTTGAAATTATATATGGAAAATGGCTTTTTCCTGCCGACTGCTCCTGCCGACTGCTCCTGGTTTACCTGCCGACTGCTCCTGGTTACCCTGCCGACTGCCTCCTGGACAGAGTCATCCGCATTCCATATTTTGGTCTCAGTGTAATTACCGGCTTTATTGCTACAGGATGATTCGGAACCAAACGCATCTGCCAATCTTGGGCAAGGGCCGCAATTAGCAGAATTCCTTCCATCCAGGCAAAGCCTTCGCCAATGCAGCGTCGCGATCCCCCGCCAAACGGAAAATAAGAAAACTGCGGTCGAGAATCGCGCGCGCCCGTTATCCAGCGATCGGGATCAAAGCGCAGCGGCTCGGGAAAGTAGCGTGGATCGCGGTGCATCACGTACTCGCTCATAAGCACCAGCGATTTTTTGGGAACAACGTAGCCGCCAATTTCGCACTCGTTGATCGCCAAGCGGCCAATGGCCCAAGCCGGCGGATAGAGTCGCATTGATTCCGCCAGCACCATCTCGGTGTATTTCAGTTGTGTCACGTCTTCGAAGACAGGCAATCGCCCCTTTAGCACCTGATCGATTTCGGTGTGCAGCCTTGCCTCAGCTTCCGGATTTTGTGAGAGCAGATACCAGGTCCAGGTCAACGCATTCGCGGTTGTTTCGTGACCGGCAAGAAAGATCGTCATCACTTCGTCACGCAATTGTTCATCAGTCATCGTGCCGCCGTCGCCTTCGGTGTCCTGCGCCAACAACAACATCGAAAGCAGATCGCCGTGGTCCACGCCACTGTGCCGTCGCTCTTCAATCAAGCGATAGATAATTGCATCGAGCCTAACCTTGGCAAGGTCAAAGCGGCGCAACTGAGGCAACGGAAGTTTTTGCAGTAACTCAAAGAAAGGTATGGTGATGGTGTTGAAGAGATCCATTACAATACTCATTGCTTCGCCGACTTGCTGGGCCTCAGAGACGACGTCGGCATCGAAGAGTGTCTTGCCGACGATTCCCAGCGTAAGACGCATCATCTCTGCAGATATATCGAGCGTATCGCCGTCATGCCAGCGTTCTCGTGTCTCTTTAGCGTAAGCAGTCATCACGTCCGCATAAGAAGCAATCCGAGCACGATGGAAAGCCGGCTGCGCTAAACGGCGTTGCCGGCGGTGAAAGTCACCTTCACTCGTCAGCAGTCCTTCGCCAAGCAAACGCTTCGCCCGTTGGAGCACGAGACCCTTATGAAAATTCTGGTGGTTGGTGACCAGGACGTCTTTGATGTAATCGGGATGGTTCAAGAAGAACGCTTCCTGTGGTCCGAGGCGAAAATAAGAGATATCGCCAAACTGCGCGGCGAGATTTTGAAAAAATGGGAGCGGGCCTTTGCGGTAGGCGAACAAGCCTGAGAGCGGAATGATCCGGCGCGGGCCAGGGGGATGTAATACTGCAGGCATCAGCGCCATTTTAACAGTTTCGGCACTCGAACAAGTCATGTCGTGATTGAAAGCTGTTGCCACCGTCCGGCTCGGCAATGGTAGGATACGGAATCGAAAAGAGATTTTCCGACCCCGGCTGCGGAGACGAACCGTGTCACTCGAATTCGCCGTTCAATACCCTTGTGTACTCCGCGCTTGCTACTCGGAAAAGCACCTGCGTGAGTGGGGACGGCTCAGCAACCTTCACGCGCGTCTAACGACCGGCGATACGGGCACGCCTTCGCCGGAAAAGCTTCAGTGGGTGGAAAATGCGCGAGAGGAAATTGAAAGGATGCAGGCGGAAACTGCGATCTGCGCAAGCTGTCCCGCCTGTTTGCCCGATAGCACCGACGCGGCCGGCGAAGGTGAATCAGTAGGATGTCTCGGACGAATCACTTATCCGATCGAGGCCCAGTTTGAAAAGTTCCTCGCCGACCGGGTTCAATTGGCACTTGATACCATCGACAGCAGCGAACAACCGCGCCTGCTTCGAATACTCATTGATGCTGAGTCGCCCTTTGACGGCGAAGCAACGAAGGAATTGCGGCGCGTTACTACTTCAGAGGGCCTCCGCTTCTTTGAACTTCGCCTGCCAATTCGTTTGTCGCGCGAAGCGTCGCGACTCACGACGGATAACATTTTCGATCTGCTTGCAGGCTTTCGTTCGGAAGATCATGAACAGACTTCATATATTCGTGAGCTTCCTTTCGGAGCGACGGCCGACTACTACGACTTTCTTGATCTCATCCTACGCAATGACTTAAGCCAGTCCGAGATCATGCGTCTCACTACGCGCGGCAGGAATTATTCACAGTTTCTGCGCTTGCTGGCCGCGATCGAGCGGGCCGAAGCATTGATCATGCGTGTGTTGCTCGATTAGCAGTGAGCAGTCTCGCCGTACCTTCCCCCTTCCGCGGCCTGCTCGAGCATTTCGAAACGGCCAGTGGTGTTAACACAGATTTAATTCGTAGTTCATGTTGCTTTAAGACCGCAGGCTTATTCTGCGGGCCGAGTCCGTGCACCTTCCATCAAGAATGTTGGAGAGAAAACCATGTTTGCTCGCAAAAATTTCAGGACACTCACTTTTTCGTTTCTCTGTTCAGCGCTGATCCTTCTTTGGGCCGTACACCCCGCGAAGGCGCAGGGTGTAATGAAAGTGGATTTCGAAAGTAGTCACGCAGCGCATTCTGAGACCAGCGCGTCAACCCGGGAACACTCGCCGGCTTCTCCTGTAAGCGAAAAGCCAACTTCTACCGAGGAACGTCTGAACGCTCTCGAGCAAGCACTCGAGCGCCAAGCTGAAAAGCTGGATCAACTTCAGAAAATAATTGTCGACCAGCAACAGACGATTAACGCCCTCACGAGTAGGCTCGGCGGTAGCCAGAACAACTCCGCATCACCGGCGCCGCTAGGGGCGACTGTGGCTGTTGCGCCCGATCCGGCTCAGCCTCCAATCGAAGACCGTTTGAAGAAGGTTGAAACGCGTGTCGCGGAAATTGGCGCGATCAAATTCAGCGGTGACCTACGGCTCCGCGCGGAATCGTTTTTTGGTCTATCCAACAACTTGGCAAACGGCAATAACCCGGCAGTTCTTGGCAATGAATTGAGTTCCCGTCATCGCATGCGAGTGAGGGCGCGTTTACAGATGCGCGGCTCCATCAGCGACGAGTTTGATTGGGGCCTGCGCGTGGCGAGCGGTAGCATGGCTGACAACAACTCGACAAACCAAACGCTTACGGATTTTTTCAATCGCAAGCCTTTCTCGCTCGACCAGGCTTTCATCACGTATAAGCCTCGCAAGGCGGCAGGCCTGCGCTTCCAGGGCGGTAAGTTCGAACCACCGTGGACGTTCACGGAAATGACAATCGACAACGACTTAATGGTCGAGGGTTTTAACGAGGCGTACTCGCACGCATTCAAGAAATCCACGCTCAAGGATCTCACCTTTGTTGCTTGGCAGCTGCCTTTCCTCGAGCGCAACTCTGCCTTTGTTCGCAATAGCGATGGTACCGTTAACATTGATCAGTCACGCCGCGGAGGTCGCGATCTCGCGCTCTATGGCGCACAATTTCGCGCGCGGCTGGAACCGAGCGCGAAATTAGCGCTCAATCTTTCGATTGCGGATCTGTATTTTTCAGGCACGCAATTTATTTCACCAGTGCAAGTTTTCGGAAATCAGTTGTTGCTGCCCATAACCTTCACGATTCCTGCGTCCGGCACGACGCCTGCACAAACAATTACCACGCAAGTGGCCATTCCACGTGATTTACTCGTTGCCGGCAATGCCAACCTGGGAGTGACAACTGCCAGCAACAACGCTACGAACCGCGACGGCCGGCTCGCGTCGGGCTACAACCTGGTTGATATGCTCGCCCGCTTGGACCTTAAGAACAGCAAGCACTTTCCGGTAACGCTCCTCTTTAATTTCGTGACTAATACACAAGCGCATGACGTGGTTACGGCTGGACCTGGTGGTGCGGATTTGCTTCTGCCTAATGATGAGAAGCACGGCTTCTGGGGTGAAGTTCAGGTGGGCTCATCGAAAGCACGCGGAGACCTGTTGTTTGGCTATACGTTCTTGCGGATTCAGAAAGATGCGGTGCTTACACCGTTCAATTTTTCCGATGTCACGCAGCAGTCAGACATGCGCGGGCACCGTTTACAGTTCACCTACACCGCCGATCCGCGCGTGACATTTACGGTAACCGGCATTATTACGGAGCGGCCCAATGGCGTGCTCGGTCCATTTGCGACAACTCCGCCAGGCTCGTTGAATCCAGCAACGAAACGGCTGCAATTCGAGACCGTGTTCAAGTTCTAGAATGATTTCACATTAAGCGCTCGTCATTTTCCAAACAGATCTTCGAGGTGGACAACTGACAATCTGTGATCACCAATCGTTGCACCCACCCGCTACCCGCGAGTTGGTACTGACCTCATGGACCGTCACCTCTCCTGTATCAAGAGGCTTGCGCGGGATGGGTTCAGAAGGGCGACGCTTTTCGTTCTCTATACTTGGGACAAGCAATTCCGTCGTGGCATCTGTTACGGACGCGCCCGACGGCATCGATGGTAGAGCTTGTGTGTGCGGGGCTGCAAAGACAGGTGTCGTGCGAGCTGAAACTTCTCGCGTGGAAGGTGGGTTGAGTGCGAAGTGTAGTTGCCAGAGACCCTGGAGCAACGCAAAGAGTCCGAAGGTCCCGAAGGCCGGCCCGATGATGAGAAGTACCCTGGAGAGCTTAGGGTCGGCCCAGAACAAGGGCAGCAAGATTAGGCTGGCCACAAACAAGGTCACAACCCCGAACATCAAATTGTGATAGGCGGTACGTGATTTCCTCGTCAAGCGGAGCACCTCGAGCTCAGCTACCTCAACTACTAGTGGCGTGCCACAGCGGCGGCAGAAGTGAGAGTCGTCTACAACTGGCGTTGCACATGAAGGGCACGCAGAGATCGAAAGCCGTTCACTTGCCAGTGCCGCAATGGCTTCCGCTTCGCGCGCGAGCGTTTGCCGGTCCCCCTTGGTCATGTGCTTGTAGCTCTTCACCTCATAATTGAAAGTAGCGACCACTGATATCTCGTTAATCTGTTTCAGTAGGATTGTGAGTTTCGTGGGGTAATCCAGGACCTCGAAGGAACAGTCCCACCGAGCTCCACCCTTGGCGGAGCGCTTGGCATAAAGCGGTTGTTCACTAAGCAGGCTGTAGCCGAGCCTTTGTAAGGCCTCGCTCAGGCGCGGACGGAGGGACTCAACGTCGCCGGTGATTGTCAGCGTCACATCGTGATCAGTTACTGACCTAAGTGCAGCATATGCGGTGCTCATACTTATTTCCTCAGGAATTATTGATCCAATTAACGATCTCGCCAACCATTAGGTTTCAACTACGCGCGAATTGGCCGAAATCCGCCATCAGCAATCCGCAATCTTCAATCGTATGATACGCTGTCGATCAATAAAGTGGTTACACAGGTCGATAAGCGGGCGAGCAGAATAAGTAATCGTGCACGCAAGATGCGGACGCGCGTGCGGGAAACACGCCGCGAAATCGAGCGCATTGCAAACACTCCTACCCTCGGTGGTCTCTTCCTTTCATTTTTGAAAATCGGCACGATCGGCTTCGGCGGCGGCCTTGCCGTCATCGCGCAAATCAGAACTCTCACCGTGCAGGAGCGTCGCTGGTTAACCGAACAGGACTTCTCGTCCGGCTTTGCTCTTGCACAGACTTTACCCGGCACGTCCGCCGGTAACCTTGCTACCTACGTCGGGCTGAGACTGCGAAGCTGGCGTGGCGCCGCCGTGTCTATTGCCGGCTTCATTTTACCGTCGATGCTTATGATGATTGCGCTGGCGATTCTCTACCGGCACCTGCGCTACCTGCCCGATACCGATCGGCTGTTTCATGGACTAAACGCCGCCGTCGTTGCCCTGATAATTGTGACGGCGTGGCGCGTGGGACGAAATGCACTAAACAAGCCATGGCAATGGTTTCTTGCTGTGTTTGCCTGCATCTGGGTAGCGTTCTTTAGTGCAACGGTACTCGAGGTAGTGTTGGCCGCCGGGCTAATCGGAATTTTCATTGACTCGTTTGCCGAGAAGCAATTGCACAAATTGGGACAACTGCGAGGCATCGCCTCGCGCCGCAAACGCATTGCAGCCCGCATAACCTTGCAACGACGACGTCGTCGTATGCGGGACACTTACTTCGTTGGTGGTTATCTAACGCGTGCAATGGCGGAAGAGCGAGTGCGTCGAGCGGCGGAACTTGCTGCAGCCCAAACCAAATCTGAACAAGGTGATGCCACGGACGATCCCGAAGATCAGCGCCTCGGTTCCCCGCCGCGGCCGGAAAAGAAACTCAGTTCTTTCCTGCTCTTCGGCGTGCCTATGCCTATTCTAGCGAAGGTAGCGCTGCTTCTGTCACTCTCAACAATCTTCCTCCGCATCGGATCGATAACCTTTGGCGGAGGTTTCGTGATGATTCCGCTGATCGAATCGGAAGTGGTTGATAGTCACCATTGGCTCACTCACCAGGAATTCGTCGATGCGACCGCACTCGGCCAGGTTACACCTGGTCCGGTGCTGATCACCGCAACGTTTATCGGCTATCGCGTCGCGGGAACGCTGGGCGCGCTCGTGACCACGATCAGCATCTTCCTACCATCTTTTCTAATGACGGTAGTTGCGGGTTCCTCGTTAGCCCGCTTTCACACGAATAAGATCGTTCAGTCGTTCTTGAAGGGAGTCACACCTGCGGTGGTTGGTTTGCTGGTCGCAGCGGGCATCAGCATCGGACGCGCCGGCATTCACACTTGGGTGGGGATGTTGATTGCGCTGATCGCCGGCGCGGTCCTGATGCGCTTCCGCCCAAATGCTATCTGGGTAATCCTGGGTGCGGGTGTACTGCGATTTGTTCTTGGCATTTTGGTGGGCTAGGAGAATTAGCCGGAGATTACTCGATCAGATCTGGCATTAACGTCGGCGATGAAGACTTAGGAAAAGCTCAAGCCCAGCCAATTCGCAGGTTAGGAAGGTTACACCTTCCTGACCTGCAAATTACCGGTAGCTTCCGCTTTCTCACGCAGTCCAGTGGTTTACCAGACCTGACAACGCTGATCCGGGGGTCGCACCATCGCGTCGCCCAGTTTGCAGTGGAAGGCTTCCGCAAACTGCGGCATGTTCGACAGTGGACCATTGACGCGAAATCGCCCAAGCGGATGCGGATCCGTAAGAATCTGTTGTCGCATCGATTCAGGCGTTTGTTTCCTGCCCCACACCTGAGCCCATCCCAAAAAGAAGCGCTGTTCCGGTGTGAAGCCGTCGATGTCGGCTGCGCGCGGCTTGCCCTGCATAGCCTTCTGAAACGCTAGCCACGCGATCTTCAAGCCACCGAGATCCCCGATGGATTCGCCAAGAACCAATTTGCCGTTTTGGTTCATGCCGATTTCTTCCACGCGGAAGCTGGAGAATTGCTTCTCGACGCAATTGGCCCGCTCCATGTAGTTTTTCGCATCTGCTTCGGTCCACCAATCTGTTAGGTTGCCATGCAGATCAAATTTGCGACCCTGATCGTCGAAGCCGTGTGACATCTCATGGCCAATAACGGCCCCAATCGCGCCATAATTAAGAGCATCATCAGCAGTCAAATCGAAGTAGGGTGGTTGCAGAATACCTGCCGGGAACACTATCTCGTTCATCAAAGAGTTGTTGTACGCGTTAACAGTCGGTGGCGTCATGCTCCACTCGGTGCGATCAACAGGGCGCCCGATCTTCCAAAGGTTTCGGTGCCGCTCAAACTCGCTGCTTCGCATTAGATTGTTGGTGTAGGAGGTGCGCTCAATCTTCAGGGAGGAATAGTCGCGCCACTTATCCGGATAACCGATCTTGACTGCGAAGGCATTCAATTTAGCGATAGCCGCCTGGCGCGTCGGCTCGCTCATCCAATCGAGTGTGGGAATATCTTCGCGTAAGGCAACGATCAGGTTGTTGACCAGTTCCTTCATGCGCGCTTTGGCTTCGGGTGGGAACGCTTTCTTCACGTAAACCTCGCCGAGCGCCTCGCCGAGATTCTGATCGGTAGCGACGACGCAGCGACGCCAACGCGGTTGCAATTCCTTTGTTCCGTTCAATGTCTTGCCATAGAAATCGAAAGTCTCGTTGACAAACGGCGTCGACAGGGCTTCAGCAGCATCGTGTACGAGATGCCAGCGCAAATAGGTCTTCCAATCTTCGATGGAAACGCTGGTGAGCATCTGGTCAACGCCTTTGAAGAAATCCGGATGAGCGACGTTGATCTCAGTGAATGTCGGCGCACCAAGTTTCTTGATGTAAGTCGTCCAATCGAAGTTAGTCAGGACATTTTTCAGATCCGCCGCCGCCATTTTGTGATACTGCTTTGAGGCGTCGCGCCGTGAAACGCGATCCAAGGAGACTTGCGCGAGCTGCGTTTCAATGTTCATCACGGTCTGCGCTTCAGCACTTGCCTTAGCCGCGTCATCACCCAGCAACTTGAACATGTTGGTGACGTGCTGAACGTAGGCGTCGCGTATGCTCTTCGATTTTGCGTCGTCTTTGAGGTAGAAATCGCGATCGGGAAGGCTGAGGCCACCCTGGCCCGTTGCAGCGATGATGCTATCGCTCTTTTTGAAATCCTGGACCGCACCGAAGGTGAATAGCGCTGGTACGCCGATACGGTGCAGGTGTGCCAGCATCGCGGGCAGATCACGGGCGCTCTTCATCTTATTGATAAGGGCGACCTCTGGAGCGAGTGGTGTAGTACCGGCAGCTTCGATCTTGCTTTCGTCCATGCAACTCGCGTAGAACGCGCCAATCTTCTCTTCGTTACTTCCTTTCGGAGCAGCTGTATTCTTCGCAGCATCCTCCAGAATCTGGTGTAACGTAGCGATGTTCTTTTCTCGTAAGGGACTCGTGATTCCCCACGACGGGAAGGCGGGTGGGATTTCGTTCCTGGCGATCCATCCGCCATTGGCATACTGGTAGAAATCCTCGCAAGCGTTACAGGTCGTACACATGTTGGCCGGCTCAAAGCCGCGAAGCGCATTCTGTTGCCCGAAAGCCGCAAAACCGAAGGCCGCAGCAGCGATGAGAGCAATTAAAGGGCGCAGATTGAGATGACGCATGAAGATGCTCCTTTAAGAGAATGTTGGGTTGATGATAGTTCGAGACAATAGATATAACAGATTAGTGTCCTGAACAAAAACTAAATGATTGACACGCTTGAGAGGCGTTAATTAAGATGATCCGGCCTCGCAGTAGATCACCACAAAAAATTCTGAACACGGTTTGAAGTCGTCGACTCTGATCACAAAACTACAGGAGAAAATCATGCGCAATGCCTTGCTTCGCTCCTTTGCCGTGCGGGCTAAAGGATTGAGTATTTGTCTGCTCGTTACACTCTTGTTTGCAGCGTCAGCAGTGGGACAAACGCAAATCACCACGGGTGCTATTCAGGGCACTGTACTGGACGCTAATGGCGCTGCACTTCCTGGAGCCAGCATCGAGATCAAGAACGTTGACACTAATCTTGTGAGGACAACCACTTCAGATGGTGATGGGCGGTTTGTTGCGTTGCAGTTACCTCCGGGCCGATACACCTTGACTGTGTCAAAGACCGGCTTTGCAACCATGGTGGTCGAGAAGGCGGACCTGACGGTTGGTCAGGCGTTGAATCTACCGATCTCGATGAAGGTTTCTTCAGTGCAAGAGACCGTTACGATCACTGCGGCGCCAACGGTTGACACAGTCAAGACAGAATCGAGCCTGACGCTGAACGAGACAACTGTTAATACGACCCCGATCCTTGGGCGGAAGTTTGAGGATCTGTTGACGCTGACGCCAGGAGTCAGTGTCGTGCAGGGGCCGGATGGCGACGAGATTACGTTCGCGGGCCAACGTGGTGTTTTCAATAACGTGAGTCTTGACGGCGGCGATTACAACAACGGCTTCTTCGGCGAACAACTAGGTGGCCAGCGCGCGGCAATAGACATCACGCTGGAGGCGGTCAAAGAATTTCAAGTTGTAGCCACGGGTGCGAGTGCCGAATTCGGACGCACCGCTGGCGGGATCATCAACGTGATCAGTAAGTCTGGCACCAACAATGTGCACGGCAGTCTATTTCACTTTCAGAGGCTGGAAGCATTAACCGCCAACACCTCGGATGGCAAACCGCTCAAGGATTTTCGTCGTGAACAATTTGGCGGCACAGTTGGTGGGCCCATCCGCAAGGACAAAGCATTTTACTTTCTTGCCTTCGAGGGCATTCGCGAAAGACTGACCCGCGCGAACCTGAGCGATCAGATTGGGGACACGCCATGTCCGGTGAGCGCGCCAACTATTACCGCCAATGAGGCACTTATCAACGCCAATGCAGACTGTCAGCGACTGGCACTAATCACCTTCATCAGGGCGACCAGGAGCCAGGAAGAAGGTTTACCCGTAGAACATCCAATCAGAAATTACGCCTTGCTGGGCAAGACAGACTTCAATCTTAACAGCGCAAACCAGCTTGGAATCTCATACAACTTCGACTACTCGAAGAACACGAACCAAACGTTCGACGTTGCCACCTACGGCAATTCCGCAAATGGAATCGAGGGACCGTCGAAGATCAACAATCTCAACGTCAATCTCTTTTCCACGGTCTCCGCTACAAAGCTGAACGAAGCACACTTTTCCTATTCGCGCGAGTTGCGTCCGCGGTCGGCAACGCCCTCCAACGTTCCTGCCGACACAGGGGTAGGCTTTGCACCAAGCTTCAGATTTGGCAACCCGTTCTTTCTTGGGCCTACTATTGATGAACTTCTCTGGCGAACGCACGCCAAGGACAATTTTTCGATCATCTCGGGCAGCCACACCGTGAAGCTCGGCGGCGAATGGATCCATACATTGAACGATCAAGTGTTTCGCGGGTTCTTTGAAGGCCGTTACTTGTTTGATTCCGCAACGGGGTTCCTACGTTATGCGTCTCCTCCTGCTGCCGGTGGCTTCGGACCAGGGACAAGTGAATGTTTCAACAGCGCCGGAGCATTTACGGGATGGGTAACCCAGGGCGCGCCGTTTAATCAAACCTGTCCGGCCGGAAGCACCGTCGGCGGTCCGCTACTGCTGTACTTGCAGAATGGAATATCTACCGGAATCTCCGGCGTGCCGCCACCAGGAAAATCAACGATCAAGAACGAAGACCTTGGCCTGTTTGTGCAAGACAAGTGGCAGGTGCGGCCAAACTTCACGCTTAGTTTGGGCCTGCGTTGGGAAGCTCAGATCTTTCCGAAGGTAATAGTCCCTCCCAGCCAGACGGCTTACGCATCGTTGTTAAGTAATCCTAACTTTCCTTCTGACGGGACGCTGCATAGTCCAAAGAAGGAGTTCCAGCCTCGAGTCGGATTTGCGTGGGATATCGGAGGCAAGGGCAAATCGGTATTACGGGGAAGCTACGGCATATTCTACGGTAGACAAAACATGCTGACGCAGGTCGGATCAATCACTGACAACGGCACCCAGCAATTTGGAATTGTTTGCGCATCAAGTTTCGCCTTCTCGTGCTTCGGCGCCTCCCCTACAGGACGACCACCAACCTGGCCGGACATAGTTCCAGTAGCGCCGGGCGGCGGGATACCGTTTGGCGCTTCTATCCGCGTATTCAGTAAGGACTATGCGAATCCCCGCATCTATACAACAAATGTTCAGTTCGAGCAGGAGATTGCTACCGATTTCTCGTTGTATTTTGATTTCACCCATGCGAAGGGTGTCCACCTGACTCGCTTCATTAATCTCAACCGAACGGGCCCGCCGCCTCTTCCTGCGAGTCCTTTGTTCCCAACGCTTGGAGATGTATTTGTTACCGACGCCGTTGGCAAGTCGCTGTACCGTGGATTCACTGCTGGAGTTAGGAAACGATTGAGCCGCCACTATCAATTTGAGATGAACTATGTGTTATCGAAAGATTTGGATGACGACTCCAACGAACGCGATCCTTTCACCGATCGTTCGTTTACGCCTTTCAACCTGAGTCTGGATTACGCACTTTCTGATCGAGACATTCGGCACAAGTTTAATTTCTTCACTTTTGCCGAACTGCCTGCGGGACTCGAAGGTAATTTCCGCGTGCAGGCCCGCTCCGCGCAGCCAATCACTCCGGCGGTGCGAACGGCGACGAATCGAAATACACTGAGGAAAGACAACAAGTATTTCTCGTTTGATTGGCGATTGCAGCGTCCCTTTAAGTTTGGTGAGCGGTATGCGCTTATCCCGATCGTCGAGATGTTCAATACCTTTAACAACAAGAACTTGATCAACCCGCTTACAACCGCCGCGCTATTCAACTTTGACGGCTTCCTGCGACAAGGCGTTGGCGATCCAAGGCAGTTACAGCTAGCGATTAAGTTTACGTTCTAGAGACTTGTTTTTTTTGTCCTTTGTTTTGGCCCGCGATAGCGGGTCATAGCATAAAGTCTTGCGTCCCCAGCCGGGCTGCCCGGCTGGGGACCCCGCCCTGGGGTGAAGCGAGGCTTTGCGACCGCAGCCCCAGGGTTGAGT
>DATBRN010000138.1:0-28592 GCA_036560225.1 Pyrinomonadaceae bacterium
TCGCCGCGCACATCAACTCCCTGCCAAAAACTCGAGGTGGCAAACAACACCGCGTTGGGCGTCTGCCGAAACCTTTCGAGCAACCGTCCCTTCGACGCGCTACCCTGCAGGAAACAGGGATACTCAATCTCAGGCATCGCCAGGTCATAAAGCGACTGCATTCCAGCCAGGCTGGTCGAAAGCACAAAGGCACGCCCTTCGGTAGCATTGACTATCTTGATCACTTCAGCGGCAGCCGCTTCGGGCCAATCACGCGAACGCGGATCTGGCATCTTCTGCGGAAGGTATAACAGCGCCTGCCTCTGATAGTCGAAGATTGACTCAGCAATCAAATCGTCGGCGGAACTTAGTCCCAGCCGCTCGCGAATAAACGAGAAGTTCCCGGCGCTTGAAAGCGTCGCTGAGGTCAACACCACGGTATCGACCTTCTCGAACAGCTTGTCTTCCAACAGACCGGACACATCTATCGGCGAAGCGCGAAGAAAAAACCCTCGGCCGCGTCGCTCAGTCCAGTAGACAAACTTCTTGTCCTCGCCGGTGACAATAAAGTGCAAATCGAATTTCAGCTGGCGAATTCGCCGGACAAGATTTTCGATTTCCGGCGGCTTCTCCTTGAGCGCGTCCAGCGTTGTTTCCAACCGGCCCAGTGCGCCATCGAGCGCGACGTAAAGCTCACCAAGCGGCGTGGGTTGCAGCTCGCCTTCTTCGTTCCTCCGAGCAAAACTGCCGGGAATTATCGGGTAGCGCCCTTCTTCGCCGCGGCCCTCACGAAAACCCATCCAAAAATTATCGGCGAAGCGCATTACCCGCGACGCGGTCTTGGTTATCTCCCGGTCAGCCTCGGCATTCTCGTAAGGAACTGCGTCTACATCTCGAATTAGATCATCGAGCTGATAGTTGGAAACCTGCGCGCCGAAATACTCGGAGGCCACATCTTCGATGAGGTGTGCTTCATCGAGAATCACTGCCGAATAGTCAGGCAGCACGGTGCCGTACATGCTGTTGCGGAGCGCCAGGTCAGCAAAAAAGAGGTGATGATTCACGACCACAATGTCGGCATCCAGCGCCCGCTCGCGCATGCGTGTGATGAAACACGCATCGAAGTCGGTGCATTTCTGGCCCAGACAGGTCTCCGAGCGCGCATCGATGTGACGCCAGAACGAAAGCGACTCAGGCAAGTTTGACAACTCCGCGCGATCGCCCGTGGGTGACGCTTTCGCCCAGTGAACAACCTCGTCGAAGTAATCCATTTCGTCGAGACCTTCGAGCACCGGCGAACTTTCCGCACGCCCCAACCGGTGTAGGCAGGCGTAGTTGTTTCGTCCCTTCATGTAAGCTGCTTTGAAACTCTTCGGCAGCACGCTTTGGAGAAACGGAATGTCTTTCTCCATTAACTGCTCCTGGAGATTCTTTGTGCCCGTGGAGATGATGACGCGACCGTCACCGCGGAGGGCAGCAGCCACGGCCGGAACAAGATAAGCGAGCGTTTTACCGGTACCAGTTCCAGCTTCAACAATCAGATGCCTTCGTTTTTCAAACGCACGCACCACCGCTCGCGCCATCTCAATCTGGCCCGGCCGGTGTTCATATTCAGGATGGGCCCGGGCGATTAAGCCCTCAGGGCCGAAGATTTCTTGCATCTCAAAATTGCCTCAGGTTCATCTGACACGGGTCAGCACTCTGTCCCATCTCACTTGTTCGTCACCGCCACGATCCGGTTTTGCAGACCAGTAAATCATAAAAGGCTTACCAAAGATCAATTCTTTCGGCACAGCTCCTCGGTATCTACTGTCCTGGCTATTATCTCGATTGTCCCCCATTACAAAATAGCTATTCTCGGGAATTCGAAATGGTCCTCTACTGGGATCATCTTGAGGAGTTGAATCCACGTTAAATTGATAGAAGACTCGATAACTGCCAGTTCCTTCGGTCGATATCTCGTCCAGATGATCTGATTCAGGTAGCTCGTCCCGGTTAACGGTCACCCGTTGTTCCATCACCTGTTTGCCATCAATGTACAGAGTTCTGCCCCGCAGCTCCAAAGTTTCATTCGGCAGGCCGACCACGCGAGCGAGGTAATAAGTAGAGGGATCTCCCGCGAATCTAAAAACAATGAGATCACCTCGATTAATATCGCCATAGGCTCGCTTTTGAACGACCAAATGGTCGCCGGGTAGGATGGTGTTTGCCATCGAACCGGATGGAATGCGAACGAAATGAAGAAAAACGACGCGATAGAAGCCGAGCGCACTGAAGCCTAAGACCACAAATGCAAGCCCAACTATGAGTAACTTCTTGCGCATTCGTGGCTGTTGAAGCGAACTTTCAAGTTTGTGGAAGCGCCCACGGCTCCGGTTGTTGAGCGCGCTTGAGGCGCTACGGCTTTGCCGCCTGATGTGCGGAAGCGGCTATGCCCTTCCGTTAGTGCCGAATTGATTCTCAGGGGCTATGCCCCGGGGCATAGCCCCAAAAATTATTGCGTCGTTTACGGAAGGGCATAGCCACTTCCGCACATCAGATGGCAAAGCCGTGGACAGGAATTCCATTCTTACCTCAATCGAATAGCCAAACTTCTCCAGTACCAAACCACAGTACGGAGCTTGTAAACTCACTCTGCCGTGCTGCTCTGCGATCGTGGTCGCTTCAATCGTTTCGCATACAACGGAAAGCGCGCTGCTAATTCAGTCACACCTTGGCGCACTTTGCTGCGCACTTCTTCCGATTCAGGCGCGTGAATAATCTCCGCGATCAAACGGCCTATCTCGCGCATTTCATTTTCCTTCATACCCCGTGTCGTCACCGCGGGCGTACCAATGCGCAAACCTGAAGCGACAAAAGGTTTGTTCTGGTCAAACGGAATGGTGTTCTTGTTGACAGTGATGTTCGCCGCCTCGAGGGCTTTCTCCGCGTCTTTACCGGTGATTCCTTTCCCGTCCATCCAAACGTCAACAAGCATCAAGTGATTATCGGTGCCGCCGGAAACAAGGCGCAGTCCTTGTTCCTGCAACTCAGTCGCGAGCGCTTTGGCATTAGCCAGAATCTGGCGCTGGTAATCTTTGAAATCATCGCGCAGCGCTTCACCAAAAGCGACCGCCTTCGCAGCGATGATGTGGACCAGCGGACCACCCTGCACTCCCGGAAACAACTTCCGGTCGATCTCTTTCGCGTGCTCTTCCTTACACAGGATCAATCCGCCGCGTGGACCACGCAGTGTCTTATGCGTTGTGGTCGTTACGTAATCAGCGTGCGGCACAGGCGACGGATGAAGATCCGCGGCGATTGGTCCGGCAATGTGTGCGATGTCGGCAAACATACGCGCGCCGACGCCATGAGCGATCTCGCCGATGCGTTTGAAGTCGATAATACGTGGATACGCAGAGGCGCCACATACGATTAGCTTCGGCTTGTGTTCCTCCGCAATCCGTTGCAACTCCTCGTAATCAATCTGCTCGGTTTCGCGTGAGACTCCGTAATCAGCTACTTTGTAACTGAGGCCGGAGAAGTTCATTGGATGGCCGTGGGTGAGATGGCCGCCGTGCGAAAGGTTCATTCCCAGCATCTCATCGCCATACTGAATTGCGGCAAGGTAGACGGCCATGTTTGCCTGTGACCCGCTGTGTGGCTGCACGTTGGCGTGCTCAGCTCCGAACAGTTCCTTTGCACGATCGATCGCGGTCTGTTCGACTACGTCAGTCCATTCGCAACCACCGTAGTAACGTTTCTTTGGATAGCCCTCAGCATATTTGTTTGTGAAAACAGAGCCTGCGGCCTCGAGCACAGCTTCGCTGACGAAGTTCTCGGAAGCGATCAACTCGAGACCATTTGCCTGACGCGCAACTTCGTTGTCGATAGCATCTGCAATTACCGGGTCGACTTCCCTCAAGGATGCGGTTCTTGGATCGGTCATTTAATTTGGTTACTCTCCCTATTTTTGTGCTTCTCGTTCTTGACTTACTCCCTGTAGCCTTGTGCCACTTTTGCAGACTCTAACTTGCGAATTTTCTCTACCCGGTCAGCGTGTCGCCCGCCCTCGAAGTCGGCCGCAAACCACGCACGCACGATCGCCGGAATTTGTTCGGGGGGTGTGGTGCGCGCGCCAATAGCCAGGACATTTGCGTCATTGTGCTGGCGGGCGAGGCGCGCAGTCTCTTCCGACCACGCTACTGCCGCACGCACCCCGGGCACTTTGTTCGCGGTTATTGCCATGCCCGTTCCCGACCCACAAACAAGTAGTCCCTGTTCGACGTATCCGCCGGCAACTTGCTCCGCAACTTTGCGCGCGAAGTCTGGATAATCAACCGACTCCTCCGAGACGGTGCCCAGGTCGTTAACCTCCAAGCCTAAATCTCGCAAGAGAGGTTTCAAGCGTTCCTTTTCGGCATAGCCTGCATGATCGCTCGCAAGCGCAACTTTCATCAACGAAATCTCCGGTGAAATTCAACAGTTAAGGCAGGAATGGATGGTACATCACGGTTCGAGTACCCGCAACGAAGTAGGTCGGGTATTTTCTGCTGTCTCTTTTAGAGAGCGGAATCTTCCGCCCCGACGACTGAACGACAGATTTTCCATTTCTCATTTCACATTTTTTTTCATTTGAAGACTGTTGTGCCGTGGTGTTGAGAGTCAGGTTGCCATTCCTACTTTGCGTAAAGCGTTTTGCTGGGCGAGAATGGCTCGCAGCAATTCATCCCAGGAAAGTTAACCCAAAAAGCTAATGCGCTGGTCACAAAACTTCATTCCCACACTTCGCGAAGATCCTGCTGACGCCGAAGTCGTTTCACACAAACTCCTGCTGCGTGCCGGTTTGATTCGCCAGCTCGGAGCCGGAATCTATTCGTATTTGCCGCTGGCGCAACGCGTCGCGCTAAAGGTCATGCAGATTCTTCGCGAAGAGATGAATCGAATTGGCGGACAGGAGTTCTATTTGCCCGCATTGCAACCGGCAGAGATTTGGAAAGAGTCGGGTCGGTGGGATGCCATAGGTGACGACATGTTCCGGCTTCAGGACCGCAAAGATGCCGACATGTGTCTCGGTATGACTCACGAAGAGGTTTTCACCACGATCGCGCGAAATGAACTTCGGTCTTATAAACAATTGCCACAGGTCTGGTATCAGATCCAGGTGAAATTTCGCGACGAGCCGCGCCCCAAGTCAGGACTGATGCGACTGCGTACGTTCATCATGAAAGATGCCTACTCGTTTGATGTCGACAGGGCTGGCCTGGACAAATCTTTCATCGATCAACGTGACGCCTACCAACGGATCTTCAGCCGGTGTGGCATTCAGTTTTCAATTGTCGAAGCATCTTCAGGCTCCATGGGCGGATCGGAGTCGAATGAGTTTGTGGCCCGGACTGACGCCGGCGAAGACTTGATTGCGAGTTGTGCAAACTGCGGCTATGCGGCAAATCTGGAGAAGGCTACCTCGCGTCTTGACCCGATCAAGGATCTGGTAGGACCGGAAGCTCCAGAGGAGTTTCCGACACCGGGCGTTCGTACCATCGAGGATTTGATCAATTTTCCGGGCGGCGCGAAAGCCGACGCTCAGATCAAATCTCTGGTTTATGTCGCCACGATTAACAACGAGCCAACGCCTGTCCTCGCGCTGGTGCGAGGCGATCATCAAATTCATGAAACTAAGCTAGCTGATGCGATAGCCGCAACGGCGCTGCGGACTGCGCATCCTCAAGAGATTCGTGAATTACTCGGCGCGGGAGCGGGTAGCCTCGGTGGCGTTGGTGCAAAGCGCCGGGCGAAAGAGGCTAATTTTGAGTTACTGATCGTAGCTGACGTTGCTCTGAAAGACCGCCGCAACATGACGACCGGGGCCAATAAAGACGATCACCATCTCCGCGGCGTTGAAATAGCACGCGATATTAGGCCAGACAAATGGGCCGACTTGCGCAGTGTTGGTTCGGGAGAACGTTGTCCGCGTTGTGAGCAGGGCACGCTTGAAGTCTTCAAGGCGATGGAGATTGGCCACATATTCAAACTCGGAACAAAGTACTCTGAATCCATGGGTGCGTCGGTGCTGACCGAGGAGGGCAAACCGGTTCCGATCGTGATGGGCAGTTACGGCATCGGCGTTGAGCGCATAATCACCGCGGCCATAGAGCAACACCATGATGATGACGGGATTATTTGGCCCAAAAGCATCGCGCCGTTTGATGTCGTCGCGACGGTAACCAATATGAAGGACGAACTTATGCGCGAGACAGCGGAAAAACTTTACAAAGACCTGCAGCGTGCCGGCCTGGAGGTGTTACTCGACGATCGCGACGAGCGCGCCGGAGTAAAGTTTAAGGACGCCGACCTGATTGGCATTCCTTATCGCGTTACCATCGGCAAAAAAGTGAGCGCCGGCCTCGTCGAACTTTTCGAGAGAGAAACTAAGACAAGCGAGGACGTCAAACTGAGCGATCTAGTTTCGCGCGTTCAGCAACTTGCGCTCGCAGGTCATTAGAAAGGTCGCTGCAGATCACAACGGATTACCTATGAACAACGAGGGCGCTCAAGCGATCCTGATCGCGTTTGTCTTAATCGCCCTTCTGTTGGCCGTCTCCATTCCTTTTGTTCTTTTCATTGGCTACTTTGTATTGCAGAAACGGAAACGAGATCGGACTCGCGAAGTAATACGCCGCGACCATCAGCAGCTAATTGGGAACCACCAAGCGTTTCCAGTTCGTTATGCTTCTGAGTTGCGCTTCAAGTCGCTTTTCAAGATTTTCCCGTGGGAAAGCGCCGGCATTCTGGTGACCGTGCCGGGAAGTGCGCTCCTCCTTGGTCAAACACTTTCCGGATCCCCGGTGACGCTGCAATTCGCTCCAGGAAATTCCACGGTCAACTGGCTCGGCAAGGCTCCGTGGCCAAACGGTGCCGTTTCCTGGTTCTACTTCACCACTACAGCCGAAAAGCATTACATCAGTTCGGAAACGGGACTGTTTGTATTGGGTTCCGCTAAGTCGACCAAAGCAATTTACCATGAGGTTAGCAAAAACTTTCTGGCACACTCTGCAGCGCGAGATTGAAACTGGTAGGATATTAGCCAGCTATGAAAGAAATTAGAGACGCAGCGCAAATCAGATTTCGGAGGGCTTTTATTGCCTGCACTATCGCGTTTCTACTCAGCCCGCTCCTCAAAGCTCAGTCTCAAGATCTGCTGCCGGAACTAGTCCGCAGGATTAAGCCATCTGCCGTGGCGATAGAAACCTTCGATGCTCGCGGTGAGAAACTGTCACGCGGGAGCGGCTTCTTCATTGGTTCGGATCGCGTCGTCACCAATCGCCACGTCATCGATAACGCTTATCGCGCCGAAGTGCATTCCTACAATGGCAGCGTTTATCCAGTCAAAGGTGTCGTTGCCGTTGATGCTGAAGGTGACCTTGCACTGCTGAGAGTTGATGCGCCCCCCGCTCAGGTTCGTCCGCTTTTGCTTGACAGAACTTCGCCTCAGGAAGGCGAGAGTATAGTTGTAATTGGAAATCCTTTCGGACTCGAAGGCAGCGTCACCAACGGCATTGTCTCCGCCGTCCGCGACATTCCCACTTTCGGGCGGATCATCCAGATTACTGCCCCAATTTCGCCAGGCTCGAGCGGCAGTCCAGTGGTTAACATGCAGGGACAGGTAATCGGCATCGCAACCTTACAGATTACCGGCGGTCAGAGCGTTAACTTCGCGATACCTTCAGAACGAATTTCGCAACTCCAGGGCGGAGCGCTGTTGTCGCTGTCTGACCTGGTTACTGCCAGCAGCAGAAACAAGCGCGCGAAAGCTGTCCAGTCTTTTCGCGACGGGCTCAGTTTCCTTTCAAAGGATGACTGTGAAAAGGCGCTGCCCTATTTCGAAAAGGCGGTTGAGTCGGACAGCAACTATGCCGAGGCCTGGGCGCAATCGGGGTTCTGTAAAGAGAAGCTGGGACGTCATAGCGAAGCGATCGAAGCGTCGAAGAGAGCGGTTACCCTGAGGCCTTCCGCGGAGTCGTACTTTAATATCGGCCTGGCAAATTACTATTTGAAACAGTATCGCGAGGCGGTCGAAAGTTATCGCCAGGCCATCCGCCTCGATCCTTATAACGCGGCTGACGCTTACTACGCGCTGGGATTGGTCTACCGCGATTGGGGACGGGCGGACGACGAAATTCAAGCCTACAAACAGGCAATTCGCCTGCGCCAGGATTATACGAGCGCCTACGAACGACTTGGCTCCAGATACTTGAAGTCAAAGAAGTATGTCGAGGCGATAGAAATATTTAAACAACTCTCGGCGCTAAAACCCGGCGACGCAAATGCGCCGAATAGCCTTGGTGAAGCGTACATGGAGTTGGGCCGCTACGCAGAAGCAACGGAAGCGTTTAGACAGGCGATTCGTTTAAAGCCCGACCTGGGCAAGGCCTACTACAATCTGGGCAAGTCCTTCCTGGCGATGGGTAATCGCGACGCCGCGGTTGAGCAATACAACATTTTACAGAACTTGGACCAGGATTGGGCCGAGCGGCTGAATAACCTGATTAACCCTTAGGACTCATTACCGAGCAAGCCCTTGTCAGGCATTTTCCATTTCACATTTCACATTTTTCATTTTTCATTGGTTGGCGCGCAATTCCCAAGAGCTTATTCCGACTCCGTTTAGATAGGACACTTGTGTCCCGTCGTGCCAGGCGGACAAGTCCGCTTTCTAAACTAGCGAGATTTTGTGATGCCACTTATCCTTGGTTCCAACACGCATTGAGTTTCCGGCGATGACAAATGAAAAATGTGAAATGAGAAATGGAAAATCAATGAGACCAGTCAGCGTTAGGTATTCGTTTTAATTCCCTCGTCAGATGGGTCCCATTTGCGATTTATCAAACTCGCAACAAACCCGGCCCCGAATCCGTTATCAATATTTACAACTGTCACATTTGACGCGCATGAATTGAGCATTCCCAGCAACGCAGCGATTCCGCCAAAGGAAGCGCCGTAACCAACACTCGTCGGGATAGCAATCACGGGCACACTGACCAGGCCGCCCACGACCGAAGGAAGCGCACCCTCCATTCCGGCTGCGACAATTGCAACCCGCGCGCTTCGCAGCAGCGAACGTTCAGCCAGCACGCGGTGGATGCCAGCCACACCTACATCCCAAACGCGCTTGACGCGATTGCCCATCGCTTCCGCCGTCAGCGCTGCCTCTTCGGCAACTGGAATATCACTCGTGCCCGCAGTCACTACCGCAATCTCACCAACCCCTCGTTCTGTTTTATCTCTCTGAATCCTTATTAGCTGTGCCGTCTCATGCCACTCTGCTTCAGTAACTATGTTTCGCACCTCACCAAATGTTCCTTCGTCAGTATGCGTCACGAGTACGTTGGGAGCCTGCCGGATCAGCCGTTCTACTATGCCGATCACCTGTTCCCGCTTTTTGCCTGCGCCGAACACCACTTCGGGAAACCCCTGACGAGTCGAACGAGAATGATCCACACGCGCATAACCGATATCTTCGTAGTAGAGCTCACTGATGCGCCGCGCGGCCTCAGATGTTTCCAGACCATCCGCTTTATGGGCCGCCAGGAGTTCTTCGAGTTTCTTTAAGTCCATGGTTAAGTACTGTAACGCAATTCCCCAGCTTGAACGCAAGGTGCTGTCTCAATCTGAGTTTCTTGCAACGCAAGAGATTAGTCTGCGGACAGTCACTGTCTTCGAAATCAACCAGCGCCGGTAGATCTGATGTCCGATGAGCCTTAGGAAACTCTAGTTTAAGTGGAGAGTTGAAATTGAAGATAGAATGTCGGCCAACCAGCGGGGGCAAGGTGGGGTCCCCAGCGGGGCAGCCCCGCTGGGGTGCTAGGCCCGCCTTCCCTACCCTGAGATTATTGAAGTTGAGTTTGGATCTCTTGGTTGAAGTGCATCAATACGAGATTAATCGAACAATCAGAGCACATCTCAGGTTGGGAAGGTGGGCTTGCCTCCGCCGGCTGAGGAAACCCAAGTGTGACCTAAGCAGGAGTACTTAGCCGCTTGTCGTGACGCAGCGGCCGCGCAGGATAGCTATTGCGTGAACAGTCCGTAGTGATATACTGCCGCTTTTCCAATCGGCGACACTCACGTGCTCTTAATGATTCGCCGCACATTGCTGAAATCCTGGTTCGATCTCGCCGGTGTCAGTTTTTATTGTTACCAGTAAAAATGATTAAACTCACGCGCCTGCGCTATTCACTTAACGCCACCCTCAAGGTTCTCTTCATTCCCTATCATCCGGGCTTTATTCTTTCCGCTTAACTTTCGCCGATGCGGGCGGCGCATTTGCTCTGGGGGCCTTTACCAATCTTAAGGAGAAAAGATGAAGAAACTTGCCGTAATAGTCGCCGTGGCACTCTTCAGCCTCATGATGTTTGCTTCGATCCCCACCCGAAGCCAGGGGCAGAGATCCAGGATACTCAGGAAAGCAAATAAGGTTCAGAACCAGTATATAGTTGTACTCGACGACTCAGTCGTCGGCGAAAAGGGACAGTATTCCATCGCCTCATACGTAGCCGACGACATGACCTCGAGGTACGGAGGCAAACTCCAACACGTTTACAAAAATGCACTCAATGGCTTCTCAGCCCAGATGACAGAAGCGCAAGCCGAAGCTTTGAGGCAAGACTTCAGAGTCAAGTTTGTCGAAGAAGACGGCCGCGTCCATGCGACCACCACGCAAAACGGCGCAACCTGGGGACTCGACCGAATTGACCAACGCGACCGTCCACTGAACGGCACCTACACCTACACGCCCACCGGCTCGGGCGTCCACGCCTATATCATCGACACCGGAATCCGCGTCACGCACACGCAGTTCGGCGGTCGGGCGTCTGTCGCCTTCGACTCCATCGGCGACGGACAGAACGGTAACGACTGCAACGGCCACGGCACGCACGTCGCCGGGACAGTGGGTGGTTCGACCTACGGCGTGGCAAAAGGAGTGACCCTGCACACCGTTCGCGTGCTTGATTGCAACGGCGATGGCACGGACTCCACGGTGATAGCCGGCGTCGACTGGGTCACAGCGAATCGCATTACGCCGGCAGTCGCCAATATGAGTCTTGGCGGTGGTGCTTCAGCCGCATTGGATACAGCCGTACAGAATTCAATTAACGCTGGCGTGACCTACGCAATCGCGGCCGGCAACGACTACGGTGTCGACGCTTGCACTGAATCGCCAGGGCGCGTCGCGGCAGCGCTCACGGTCGGTTCAAGCACCAGCGTTGACGCCAAGTCAGACTTTTCCAACATCGGCACCTGCGTGGATCTCTTCGCGCCTGGCTCGTCGATCACTTCCGCGTGGAGAACGTCCGACACGGCGACCAACACGATTAGCGGCACGTCAATGGCGACTCCGCACGTCACCGGAGTGGCGGCGCTCTATCTGCAAAACAATACAACTGCTTCGCCGGCAACGGTGGCCAACCAGATCATTACTACTGCAACTACGAACCACTTAACCGGTATCGGTACGGGTTCGCCCAATCGCTTGCTCTACTCGCTCCTCTCGAGTGGCGGCGGTGGCGGAGCACCCCCAGCTTGCGCAGGCGGCACCCAATACACTGGATCGCTCTCGTTCACAGGCGACTTTGACTATCACCCCAACGGCAGCTACTACTACAGCGGCGTTAGCGGCACTCACAAGGGCTGTCTGGTGGGACCAGCCTCAGGTACCGACTTTGATCTCTATTTGCAGAAATGGAACGGCTCGACCTGGGTCGACGTTGCGAGCAGCATTAGCTCCACATCAAACGAGACCATTTCCTACAGCGGAACTGCCGGGTACTATCGCTTCCAGGTTTATTCTTACAGTGGTTCGGGGAGCTACAACCTTTGGATCCTGCATCCGTAGCGAACGCGGTTCGATAATGTTGGTCACCGAGAGGCTGGGGCTTAATGAAGCCTCAGCCTCTCGATGATGGACGTTGCACTCAACATCAGTACTGGAAGCGGACCGGGGTCCCCGGCGCGGCAGCCGCGCTGGGGTGGTGGTAGCACCTCGTTGTTCTTCTGAAGCATTTATAGAAGGACAGACTTTACAGGGGGCATGCGGACAACCGATCCGCTTGCCCCCTACCTTTTTGCCTTCTTCACCGAGCCAATCCAGCGGTCCGAGTGAAAGCCGCTCGCTTGCGCTCGGCTGACCCGCCAAGTAAGATCCATCACGACACAGAATGGAATTTACAGTAGCAATAACCGGTGCTTCGGGTTCAATCTACGCCGAGCGCACGCTCGTGCACCTGGCTGCGAGCGGTGTGGTCGAACGTATCAATCTAATCCTGTCGCAAGCCGCTACTACTGTCGCGCGCGTCGAGCTTGGAGTTGATCTGACTGGGCCCGACCGACGTAAAATTAATCATTGGTTGGGCCTGCCGGCAGATTCGCGCTTGATCCATTTGCACCGTCTCGACAATGTGGCCGCCAGACCTTCTTCAGGTTCACATCCGCAGCAGGGAATGGTGATCGTTCCGTGTTCGATGGGCACGCTGGGTGCGATAGCGTCCGGCGCGGGAACAAATCTCATTCATCGCGCAGCCGACGTAACTCTAAAAGAGAGTCGCAAGCTTGTGTTGGTGCCTCGGGAAACTCCCTATAACGCGATTCATCTGGAGAATATGCTGCGCTTGTCGCGCGCCGGGGCGCATATCATTCCGGCGAGCCCCGGTTTTTATCATCGTCCGCAAACCATTGAAGCTTTAGTGGACCACCTGGTATTCCGCATTCTTGATCACTTAGGCGTGCCACACTCGCAAGCGACGCAATGGAGAGGACTAAAAGAACAAGCCGCTGACCCGATTGAGCTCGCAAGCGCCAGAGAAGACTAGAACTCTATGCCCGCCCTGCTCCGCAACATTCGCATCACCCTCGAAATGATCAAGATTGAGCACACGCTCTTCGCGTTGCCGTTTGCGTTTCTCGGCGCGGTGCTGGCTGCGAATGGATTGCCTTCTCTGAAACAGATTCTCTGGATTACCGTCGCTATGATTGGCGCTCGTTCGACAGCAATGGCCTTCAACCGAATTGCTGATCGAGAATACGACGCAATCAACCCGCGAACTGCCAGCCGGGCACTTCCGGCCGGCACTCTGTCAGTGGGATTTGCAGCCGCCTTTACCGTCGTCTCGGCGATGATGTTTTTCCTGGCTGCCGCAATGCTAAACCGTCTCACGCTGCTGCTCGCTCCGGTTGCTCTGGCGAGCGTGTTGCTCTATTCGTTTTCCAAGCGCTGGACGTTACTGTCTCACTTGCTGTTGGGCTGGTGTCTTTCAATCGCGCCGACTGGAGCGTGGATCGCAGTCCGAGGTTCGTTGGATAGTCCGGTGCCACTCTTGCTTTCGCTGGTAGTTCTGTTGTGGACCGCTGGGTTCGACGTGTTGTATGCCTGCCAGGACTACGACTTCGATGTGAAGGCTGGACTTCATTCCATTCCCAGGCGCTTTGGCATCGCACGTGCCCTTTTGATCGCGCGTTGTTTTCATATCGCCGCGTTTGTTGCCTTGCTTGCTTTATACTGGATCACCAGCTTGGGCGTGTTCGCGCTAATTGGAGTTTTAGCAACCGCCGTTTTGCTCATTTATCAGCACCGGCTGGTCAGCGCCGGCGATTTGAGTAGACTAAATGCGGCGTTTTTCACCACTAACGCTTTTGTGAGTGTAATTCTTTTCGTAACGTTTGGAGGCTCGGCTCTCCTAAGGACTTATTGATGAATCTTTCCCATGACCGAATATTAGCTGTCGTAGCAGAGAAGGTTGAACGCGGCGCGCGACTCTCGCTCGAGGATGGTCTCTCGCTTTTCGCAACTGACGATCTACCGGCGCTGGGTAAGTTGGCAGACAGCGTTCGCCGCCGGAAACACGGCCGCACCACGTTTTTCAACGTGAACCGCCACTTCAATCCCACCAATGTTTGCTACGTTGATTGCAAGTTTTGCGGCTTCTATCGTACGCCACGTCAGCCGGATGCCTACACGCATAACATTGACGACAGTTTGCGTATCGCTGGTGCGGCAGTTAACGAAGGCGCTACCGAACTTCACATTACCGGTGGGCTCAACACGAAGCTGCCTTTTAGTTATTTCACCGATCTGCTTTCGGCTCTTAAACAACACTATCCTCAGCTTCATCTCAAAGCCTTTACCATGGTCGAGTTGGACCACTTTGCGCATTTCTACAAAATGAGCGACGAGGATGTAATTGAGAAGTTGAGCGAAGCCGGCCTGGATTCGTGTCCTGGCGGCGGCGCGGAAATCTTTCGTGAGCCCACGCGCTCAATGATCTGCGCCCATAAATGTAATGCTGATCGCTGGCTGGAATTGGCGGGAAAAGTCCATGCGGCCGGACTTAAAACGAACGCTACGATGCTTTATGGGCACATCGAGTCGATAGAAGATCGCGTTGATCACCTTCTGCGCTTGCGTGCACAGCAAGACAAGTCACACGGTTTTCAATGCTTCATTCCACTCGCCTTTTATCCGGAGAATACCCAATTAGCGCACTTGCCTGGACCTTCGGGCGTGGATTCTCTTAAGACAATGGCCGTTTCGCGTCTGCTTCTGGACAACTTCGATCACGTGAAGGCCTATTGGGTGATGCTTGGGAAACGTCTCGCGCAGGTGGCCCTTCATTATGGTGCCAACGATATTGATGGGACCATAACTGAAGGTGGCGAGCTCTCCGAAAGTTACTCGATTGAATCCAACAATGAAGTCAAAATGTCTCGCAGCGAGCTTGTTGCCTTGATCCAAGACGCCGGCTTCGAAGCTGTCGAGCGCGACACGGTCTATAACCCCATCGAACGCGGAAATGTAAGTCTCGTTTAGTTGTCCTAACAACCCTGCATGTCAATCTTCTGAGGTATTCTAATGCCAACACTAACTGAAACACACACCATTACAGTCGCGCATTCCCCGGACTCGGACGATGCCTTCATGTTTTATGGGCTGGCAACCAACAAGCTCGATACGGGTAATCTCAGCTTCACTCACGTTCTCAAGGACATACAAACGCTCAATGAGGAAGCCCGCCGAGGAACATACGATGTCACTGCAATAAGTTTTCACGCTTATGCGTACATCGCCGACAAGTACATATTACTTCCGCATGGAGCTTCGATCGGAGATAAATACGGACCGATTCTGGTTTCGCGGGAGCCTGCTAAAGCTTCAGACATAACCAGCCTGAAGATTGCTGTCCCGGGAACGTTAACAAGCGCATTCCTGGCGCTCAGAATTCATAACCCCGATTTTCAATACGAGGTTGTGCCTTTCGACCAGATCATCGCCGCGGTCCAGTCCGGGCAATGTGATGCCGGTCTATTGATTCATGAAGGTCAGCTATTCTACGAATCACTCGGCCTGCACAAGGTCCTGGATCTAGGGGAATGGTGGCATGATAAAACCGGTTTGCCATTGCCTATGGGTGGGAATGCTATTCGACGTGAGTTGGGACCAGAGATCATTCATGAGGTCTCTGAATGTCTCAAGGAGAGCATACGCTACTCCCTGGCCAACCGTGATGATGCGTTGGAATACGCCATGCAGTTTGCTCGCGACATGAACACCGATCTTGCCGACCGATTTGTAGCGATGTGGGTGAACGATCTAACGCTCGACTACACCGATCGTGGTCGAGAAGCGGTCCAACGGTTGCTAACGGAAGGATACGAGCGAGGAATTATTCCACAACTGCCCGCCGTTGAATTTGCGGTCTAATAGACCACCGGAAATATTAACCTCAGTCTGTCTGTAAGTGATGCTACAATGCGCAGCCTTGGCTGGATGGAATCGCGGATTTGCGCGAACCTTCAAAGCTGGGGTGCGCGCGGCGGCACAATTGCCATTCCGCCCAGAAGGAATGACGACCGCCGCGCACATCATCGGTCCCAAGCTTGTGATCAGGCTCCTCCCAAAGCTTGACCTTACGTCTTTCCCATGTAGCAACGCGGCCGCTCGGCGTTGCGATTGCGCTTTCGCGCTTTGAGGTTCACGGGAAAATTCGGACGTTGCCGGTTACCGACGTGAGGACTTTACTAAAACCGTTCTTCTACCCCGATTCGCCCAGTTTCTAGCAACTCTGGATGACGTCCCCACGATTTCAAGCGGCATGCAATCCAAGCGGCATCTCGGGAAACACTGGAGGCTATCTAATTCTGAGTGGACACCTTACATCAGATGCAGGGAACTTTGCAACAGGAAAAATCACCAATATCCCGCCCTGGTGTCGCCAACACGTGCGCAACTGGCAAGTGCTGGCAACAGCACCAGCTTTTCGGGCATCTGACGGCGGGTATTTCTTGATAAAAAGCACTTCGGTGAGAGTCTTGTGTTAACCAGGAAGTAGGAAAATGAGCGTAAAAAGGCCTGCAAAAAGGCGAATATTGGGGTTGGGTTTTCTGCTTTTCTTCTTATCAACCGCCGCTATTGCGTGGGCTCAGGCATCCAGTATTAACTCTGGCTCTCTATCGCAAGCGGAGGTCGACCGGATTATCCAGACCTTCACGGCAAAGGAAGGTCAGTTTCGAACGGCGCTGAACCAGTATTCGTTTAAGCGGGATGCTCTGGTTCAGAGTCTTGGGATGGGAGGGCAGATAACCGGGGAATACCATCGCGTGTCTACCTTCACCTTCGACGATCAGATGAACCGTTACGAGAAAATCAGTTACTTTCCAATGCCTTCATTCCAGGGAACAGTCACTCAGGAGGATCTGGAAGATCTGGGGGGCATTCAACCGTTCGCATTGGAACCTTCAAAGATTCCTCAATATGATTTCAAGTATGTCGGTAAGGAAAAGATCGACGAACTCAATCTCTATGTCTTTGACGTCTCCCCGAAAGTGATGCCGAATCCAAAGAAGACCAAGGAACGGTTCTTTTTGGGCCGAGTATGGGTTGATGATCAGGATTTGCAGATCGTAAAGACGAAGGGCAAGGGCGTTCCGGAAACCAAGGTTAATAAATTCCCGGTGGTTGAAACCTATAGGGAACAGATAGACGGCCGCTATTGGTTTCCCACTTATTCATACGCCGACGAAGAGTTGATTTTCGAGAACGGCGAGCCTCTACATATTCGGATGAAGATTCGTTATTCCGATTTCGTGCCAGCACACGCCGACGTGAAGATCATAGAAGTTGGTCCAGACGAACCGAAAAAAGATACCAAACCACCCGAGACGCCCCCGCGAAAGCCCTAGCTACTGGCCATCGCGGGGAGCTGTTTCAAGAACGCCCAATTCCTGACCAATCAGCGAATGAACGCGTTTGATCAACTGCTTTATGTCCTCATCCGTCGAATAGCCAGCTGTGGGAATGGGCGGGAGCATAACCATCTCGATCGTTCCTGCCCTCGCTTCGCCAGTTCCCTTTCCCATTAACTGATCCGTATTCTTCATTGCTACGGGAACGATTGGCATTCCTGCCTGCGCGGCCATGTAGAAAGCTCCCTTTTTGAAGGGAAGAAATTCACCGGGCTGTGCTCGCGTGCCTTCAGCGAAGACGCCAAAGGATCTACCTGAACGAATTCGCGCAATGGCGGCATCGACCGTTTCCCGGGCCCGTTCACGATTTGAACGATCGATCGCCATAATATTCACAAAACCCATGCCGAATCCCAGGATAGGAACATTGAGCAGTTCCTTCTTTGCGAGCACACCTAATCTGCGGCCCGTATAGGCAAAGAGCGCGGCTGTGTCCAGATAGGATCTGTGGTTTGAAATAAACACGTAAGTTTGCTTTGGGTCGAGATGTTCGGCGCCAGTTACATGGACCTTGGCGCCACTCAAACGCAGCCAGTTCCGAGCGCCAAAAAGTGCCCATGGGTAGACCAGGTCATGATTTCCTGTCACCCAGGCAACGAAGAGCACTGGCGGAGCAAAGATGAGCAACAATGCTGCCGCGACAACGAGTGACCACCAGTAGTGTAGACGCCGGAAAATCCGCATTGGAGAGATGTCAGCAGCGAGAGATAATCGCATAATTCGCATCCGCCGGCGACGCGCCAGCGAAAATCTCGGCTGGTTCCCCATCGACAAGCCAAGCCACGGTCTTTCGGCTTGCTACATTTACGCCGACGCGTTATCTTTCACATGTTCACACTCTCCTCCTGCGCACTGTGAGCCGGTTTTAAGCATCCAATCAACATCTCTCCATCCAGTCCGTTGACTGTCTCATGTGCTTTGGCACGCAGGAGCTTTGAAATGAAAAGAATTACCCTCCACCTGCTGCTGTTCTCGGTGTTGCTATTCTCGGCAGCTGCGGTAAATGCCCAGACGCGCCAGCGGAGAGTCGGGCAAAATCCCCCGCCCCCAACATCAAATCCCTCAACTGCCGCCCGCCCGCCAGTGCTGGGAGGAGCGAACCGGACGCCCGGCCAGCAGCCTTCTGGAGCGCCTTCAGTCGCTGTGCCTAACGGGCCTGAAGAGGTTGATGCCGGGGACATCATTCGCGTAAGCACTACGCTGGTCACCCTGCCGGTCAGCGTCTTGGACCGCGACGGTCGATACGTTCCAAACCTTCGCAAAGAAGATTTTCGCCTTTGGGAAGAGGGCGTCGAACAGAACGTCGCGTTCTTCTCATCGGTCGACAAGCCTTTCTCAGTGGTACTAATGCTCGATACCAGTGGCTCGACGCGCTCTCGTCTCGGCGACATTCAAGACGCGGCAATCACCTTCGTAAATCAACTGAGACCGGACGATGAGGTAATGGTCGTGTCTTTTTCGGACCAGGTCAGAGTGCTAGCCGAGTTTACCAAGGACCGCTACCGCCTGCAGGATGCGATCCGCTACACGCGGCCCGGCGACGGCACCAGACTATACGATGCGGTTGATCTTGTTATGAACCAAAGACTGAACAACGTTCAGGGTCGGAAGGCGATTGTTCTCTTCACCGACGGCGTTGACACGACCAGCAGACATGCTTCCTACGAAAGCACTATTCGTGATGCCGAAGAACTCGATGCATTGATCTATCCAGTTCAGTACGACACTTATATGGACATGGGTGGGGGCGGTGGCTCAGGATGGCCCGGTGGTGGCAACTGGCCAAACTCTCCGGTGGATATCCTCGGCCAGATCCTGCGCGGCAGACATCGAGGCGGTGGCTCCGGCGGAGGCGGCGGAGTTGGAACGAGCAGGCGTGAATACGACATAGCGAACCGCTACCTGCACGAATTAGCCGAGAGGACCGGCGCACGAAGCTACCAAGGCGACTCAAATGCGAATCTTGCCGCGGCCTTCTCCAACATCGCTGAGGAACTGCGCCGCCAGTATAGTTTGGGTTATTACCCGAAAAATCCGCCCCAGGCTGGTCAGCGGCGTCAAATCAGGGTACGCGTGAATCAACCAAATCTAGCCGTTCGCACGCGCGACAGTTACGTGTTCAATCCTTCAAATACTGCAATAGATGATACTGCCGCTCGAACTTCCGCGCCGGTGCTTAGAAAGAAACTGGTGGACGAAAGCGAATTTGGTAAGGGTCCTCGTCTCAAGACGGACTAACCAATAGCTCAACGACTAGGGTGCGCCGGCTTCAATCAACGTTCGTGAGGCGGGCCATAGCCTCTTGAACAATAGTCCGAGAATCCAAAGCCAGACGCCTACAACTATCGTCAACGCGAGCCAGAACCTCCAGTAACTACCGAACGCTTGTTCCCATCCTGGTTGAATTCTTTGCGAGAGGTTTACATTCATAGCGGCTGGTGAAACCAGTCGCGAAACTAGCTGTACGGCGAAATACCAAACGAAGGCATAGAGCCACGCTCGACCATCCATTCCGACCTTTCGCAACACTCGTATTCCAACTGCAAACCCGCCCAGATGCGCGAGTGTTGAAGAGATAACTCCGAACAATTCCGTGTTACTGAATCGTCCAGTCAGTAGCATTCCCCAGGTCGGCACGACATACGCAAACCAAACTGCGACGCCGGGAACCATCCAGATGACGGCAACTCGTATCAGTATCCTCTGTTCGAAAAAGAGGCCAAGTGCAAGGAGGAGATTACCGATGTTACACATCCAGAGCATGTGTCCAAGTTCATTGATCTGGACGTAATGCATTGCCTGGGCAGTGAAGAATGCCAGAGGGAAAAACCCAAGGCGACGGAATTGACTCCTGGAGAGTTGACGAGCGTCCGACGTAATATTTCGATCGATGTTAATGTTTTTTCTACTCAATGCTCGCCGAGCTGCAACTTTTCGTCTTAGAATAACATTTCTCTGGAGGCCCAGGCTCCCGGCTTCGCCTAAATCAAAAGCCCGTTACAAAACCAGATGCCTTCAATAGAAGACTTATTACTTAAATCCATACCCGAATTAAGAGAATTGTTCCTGGAGCGCGGGCGGGCAGTTCCTAAGGGTTTTCTGGAAGCCCTGGAGATAGATACCCGCCAGGGGGCCCATCAGCTCGCAAAACGAATTCGCCAGCGTCATCGCAGCAACCGCTCCGAAGGCCAGCGGCTTCATACTCTGCTCCGTTTTGAGATTGAGCTCTGGGAAAGCGGCTACTCGTTTGTCGCCGGGGTAGACGAGGCGGGCATGGCGCCTCTCGCCGGTCCCGTCGTAGCAGGGGCAGTGGTCCTGCCGCAGAACTATAAGCTGCGAGGCCTAAACGACTCCAAAAAGATTCTTGATCCTGAGATGCGCGACGAACTGGCTGCCCAGATTAAGCAGGATGCTGTTTGCTGGTCGTATGGCCTTGCGGATGTCGAAGAGATCGATCGGATTAACATCTACCACGCCGGTCTGCTGGCAATGCAACGAGCGGTGCAAGGTCTAAGTTGCATTCCCGATTTCGTGTTGGTGGACGCCCGGAAGATACCGCAATGCCCGGCTCCCCAACGCGGCATTATTCGTGGCGATGCACTTTCCGCTAGCATTGCGGCGGCCTCGATCATCGCCAAGACTACCCGAGACGCGCACATGCTCGAGATGGATGGGCTTTACCAGGGTTACGGATTTGCTTCACACAAAGGTTATCCAACTCCGGAACATTGCCGCGCCCTTAAGGAGCTTGGCGCATTACCCATTCATCGCCGTAGCTTCGGACGGGTTCGAGCAGCGTTAGGCCTCGATCCAATCCAAACGGAGCTCTTTGAAGAGGTTTCGGACGAACTTCCAATTGAATCCGCCGCAGCAGCACAAGCTCACTAAAACTCAATCCTTTTGCGATAGTTAAAGAATCACATCAAGCTTTGATAAAGACCTTATGGCTTCCCTTACCGAGTACAAGAAGAAGCGGCACTTCAATAAAACACCGGAGCCCGGCCCAGAGAAAAAGCGCACTAAAACTGGCAACATTTTTGTTATTCAAAAACACCGCGCGACGGCGCTTCACTACGATTTCCGGTTGGAAGCAGATGGAGTCTTAAAGTCGTGGGCAGTTCCTAAAGGGCCATCTCTTGATCCGAAGGTAAAGCGACTTGCCATGCAGGTTGAGGATCATCCGGTGGACTATGCCGACTTTGAGGGCGTCATACCGGAAGGTGAATACGGCGGTGGCACAGTGATGGTTTGGGACTACGGAACCTATGAGCCTGAGGCGACTGAAGACGTCAGCGCAGCGTTGCGCAAAGGCGAGTTAAAGTTTTCCCTCAATGGACAGAAACTAAAAGGCTCCTGGGTGTTGGTTAGAACGCGAGACCGTCAGTGGCTTCTCATAAAGCACCGCGATTACTACACGACCGAAGAAGACGTAACTGAAATAGCCCCGGCGTCTATTCTTACTCGCAGGACCCTGGCGGAGATCGCCGAAGATGAAGGCGGTGACGTTAGGAAGGCGGCCACCGGTGATCCCAAGCAGATTCCTCGTCGGACCGGAGTCAAACGGCGGAAGAAAGGTAGCAAGAAAAAGGTCTGGCATAGCAAAGGTAGTTGAAGTTCTTCTTTAAGTAGCGGTTCTGACTCAACCAAACAAACTCTTATAGGACAATCTTCCCTTAACAAGTCGAGCCGCCGAAGTGTATGGATGCTCTTCGGAGTGTTTGTCGTCGACTATATGCATCACCTCGATGCCTTTCGCTTTCAGGAAATCTGCGATCAGGCTTCGATGACATCGCCACCACAACGCCTCGGCGCACATGATTGCCGTCCGCTTCTTCTCGGAGATCTCAAGTAGAGCTTCAATTCCCTTGCTAAACTCCTCGCTTTCCATGTGGTCGGCATAGGCCCGAAACGAGGGATTTTTCCATGCCAGATTCTTTGAGTCAGGAGAAGGCTGGCGTCTACCGCCAAGCCGTGGCGCGTGGAAGTACTGGATTCCAATCCGTTCGAGCGCGCGTGACAGTTCGCCTTTGTTGAAGTGGGGATATCTACGAGAACCAGGAAAACTCCTGACATCTACGAGGGCGGCAATCTCGTGTACAAGTAGAAGCTCGTTGAACTCCTGCGCAGTTCGAGTCGAGTGGCCCACCGTCCAGATAGTGGTTGGACGATTTTTCATATTTCATATCAAGCGATTCTGCGATGCAGCTCGAACCTCTCGTCAAGTGCGTTTTTCGCTCCAGCAGAGCGCCATGTTTATAGCAACAAGACACAGGGTTAAACCTTCAGGTGCGTTCTCGCTCCAGCGGAGCGACATGTTTATAGCCATGCGTAACATCCCCCCAAAATGCCTCGCTCCGTAGGAGCGAAATATCTTGACGCGAAATTGTTTGTCCCAGCGGACGAACACGTTGCGCTCCTCCGGAGCGCTGGTTGAATGGCAGAGTGCACGCCGTGTCTATAAACATCTCGCCCCGCTGGGGCGAAGCAAGTCTTTGGAGGGCTCGGTTGAACAAGAGAGAGCTCGCCGTGTCTATAAACATCTCGCCCCGCTGGGCGAAGCAAGTCCCTCGTCGCGGTATTTCCTTCAAGTACCCTCTAAACTGTCTGCTTGCCGACTTCTGAGGCTTTACCTGAATCAACAGCCCCATTCGGATCGTAGATATCCGATCTCGAGAACCTAACGTTAAAGATAAACCTCAAGTTTGAAACGGCCTCGCTTCGCCAACAGCGGCTTCCAGAGGTCGCCGAGCCGTCGCAGCCTTGCCGGCACGTTGTCTATTCTGAAATCTTCGATCTTGATACCGCGCTCAATCTCAGACCATTTGACCGGAGTCGAGACCGTAGCCTTTGGTCGTGGTCGCAAGGAATAGATTGACGCGAGCGTCCGTCCCCAGGCGTTTTGATTGTAGTCGACCAATACCCTGCCCTTCGGTCTTTTCGACACTTGATACACCGCGGTAATCAATTTCGGCACCTGGCTGGCAAGCGCATGAGAAAACTCTTTCGCAAAACCCCACACCTGCTTCTGCGTTGGCCCGCGCTCAATCGGAACATAAACATGAATCCCCTTTGAGCCGGTCGTCTTCGCATAACAAGGCATTTTCAACGACTCCAGCCCCTGGCGCAGTAATAGGGCGGTTTCAGTCACCTTCTCGAACGACGCGCCCGGAACAGGATCAAGATCAAAATGCAAATAATCCGGCCGATCTACATCATCACAGCGCGCGTACCATTGATTCAGGTCAATGCAGCCAAGATTGATTACCCACAGCAGAGACGAAAGATCCTGAATCATCGGAAAGTCGATGACGTTTCCTGACGAATGTTCAATGTGACAAAGTTCAATCCAGACCGGTCGAGGCGATGGAGCCCGCTTCATAAAGAAGAAATCGCCATCGGCTCCATTGGGATAGCGTTTCATTACCATCGCACGGTCTACGAGATGAGGAAGCAGTAGCGATGATACGTCGGCGTAATACTGAAGCAGCTCGCGTTTTGTTATGCCTAGTTTTGGCCAGAAGAGCTTTCCTAGATTAGTAAGCTTTACTACTCGCCCTTCAAGTTCTAGTTCAACATTCTGTTCCCGCTTGGGAATGACTAATCGTTTCGCGAAGGCTTTTCTTGCGCGACCGCGCTCAGGTCCGGAGCGCTCTACCCAAGCGGGGTGGTAGTCTCGCGTTGCAGGGGTTTCAGGCATGTAGGCTGTTTTGTCGGCGGAGTGAACACCGGGGGGCGAGTAACTTCCGAGTTAAGGTTCTACTTTAAGGAATGCTCTATTCGAAGACCGCCTTGAATCTATTCGTGTTCGGCTTCAGGTTCAGAGAGTTCTTCAGTCTCCTTCTCTATTGCCTGCAAGCCTTTCATCAACATTTCCCTGTGGGCAGGAATACTCGCACGCTCAAGCTGAGCCAGCACTCGTGAGCGGGATAGTTTTAGCGACTCCAATCGCTGAAGCCGAACTCTATCTTCGGCCGGTAATCTTGGCTCGCGGTTACGTTTCGCTTCTGACGCACGCTGGTTCGCCTCCTCCATCTGCTCTTCGTAAGATTTACCCCAGCCAATTGCCATGACAATTCCACGAGGCAGGAAGCCTGTCCCGCCACAAGTTTCAAACAATGGTGCCATCCTTAATGACTGCATTCTTTGGAACAATGATTATGCCTTCACGGATGTAATAGGAACCGTCCGCTGCATCCGCCTCAACCACTTTTGCTTCATTGACAAGCCGAACACTACCACCAATGCGCGCGTTCTTATCGATAATCGCACGGCTGATCAATGTTGCTTCTCCTATTCCCACACGCGGTTTCCCCGAAACAGCGTCAGTGCGCATTTCTTCAAGCGACTGATAGTAGTCGGCTCCCATCACAAACGAGGAATCAATGCGAACTCCCTTTGCTATCCTGCTTCTCAACCCAATCACGGAGTTCGTTATTGTCGCGCCATTAAGGATGCAGCCCTCACTCAGGATAGAGTCGAGGACCTGCGACTCTTCAATCTTTGAAGGCGGCAAGAAGCGCGCTCTTGAAAACACGGGTGCTTCTGCGTCAAACAAGTTGAATTTTGGAATCTTCGAAGTCAGATCCAGGTTAGCGCGATAAAAGGCGCTGATCGTTCCGATGTCTTCCCAGTAACCGTCAAACAGGTAAGCCTGCACGGGACCGGTTCTTATCGCGCTCGGAATTATCTCGCGCCCAAAGTCAACGCTACTCGGATCTTCAGCAAGAAGTTGCTCCAATCGATCATACTTGAAAACGTAAATACCCATTGAAGCGAGGAACGGACGCCCGATGGCTTCGGATTCGCTTAAGCCGAGCTTGCTCGTGTCAACTCGCATTGATTGCAGTTCATCACCCTTCGGTTTCTCCTTGAACTCGATGATCCGACCATCGCCATCGGTTTTGAGTAGACCAAACTCCGAGGCCGCTGATTCATCACAGGGAGTAACAGACACGGTGACGTCCGCGTTGGTATCGAAGTGCCGCTGGAGGAACATACGATAGTCCATGCGGTAGAGATGATCGCCTGAGAGTATGAGCAGAGTGTCGATTCCCCAACCGCGAAGGTGGGGCAGAATTTGGCGCACGGCGTCAGCTGTACCCTGAAACCAGTCGGGACTTTCCGGCGTTTGTTCGGCAGCCAATACCTCAACAAAGCCATTGGAAAACTGGGAAAAGCGGTAGGTTTGCGCGAGGTGACGATTCAGTGAAGCGGAGTTGTACTGCGTGAGGACAAACATCTTGAAGACATCCGAGTTGATACAATTCGAGATAGCGATATCGACAAGCCGATACTTTCCACCCAGCGGCACCGCCGGCTTGGATCGCTGTTGAGTGAGCGGATACAAGCGTGTTCCCGCACCACCACCAAGAATTACTGCAAGTACGTTGGGCTTTGCAGGCATTCCTATTTAAGCTGACCTTGGATTTCGGAAAACTAGGCGAGGATAGACGCAAAAGAGTCGGGTTTCAAGGCAAGCTGCACTTCGGGCAGCGGCACTCATTGTCCAATCGCTAGCCTTCTGTCAAACGGTTTCTTTTTTCCCTGCATCATACTCGCTTGTTAATTGCGACCCTCCACAGGAAGAGACCGAGGTGCAAAACGACGAGACGAACTGGCCCGCCGGATTGCTGACATGATCATTGACTGAGGTCGGAAAACGACATTCTCTATCGGGAGGCCCCGATTGTCGTCAATACTGGCCGGCAACGCTGCCGCTGGTTACATGCCCTGCTGCTTCCTGCGCGATCTTCACGCCGACGCTGGCGCCGATGCGCGTCGCTCCCGCCTCCACCAATTTGCGCGCATCGTCAAGACCTTTTACTCCACCCGACGCCTTGACGCCCAGATCGGCGCCAACAGTGCGCCGCATCAAAGCGACATCTGCCACGGTTGCGCCACCCTTCGAAAAGCCAGTCGAGGTTTTTACGAAATCAGCGCCCGCATTCTTGGCCGCCAGGCAAGCACGCACTTTTTCATCGTCACTCAGCAACGCTGTCTCGATAATCACTTTGCAGGTTACGTTGTACTCGTGTGCAGCTTCTACAACAGCATGAATATCGTGTTCGACAAGACAATCATCGCCACTCTTTAACGCACCCACGTTGATCACCATGTCGACTTCGCGCGCGCCGTCGAGAATCGAACGACGCGCTTCGTAAGCTTTCACGTCCGCAAGCGTTGCGCCTAGTGGAAATCCGATGACTGTACAAACCGGAATGCCTGTGCCTTGCAGGTTGCAGGTGGCCGCACGCACCCAAGTTGGATTCACGCACACTGACGCGAAGCGATAGCGGGCAGCTTCTTCACACAACCTCTTGATATCTTCGTCAGTGGCTTCCGGTTTCAGCAGAGTATGATCAATCAAGCCCGCCCAGTCTCTGGCAGAAGACGTTTCACCCAGTACCAGACCAATGCGAGCCGCTCCAGCGTCGACGATCCGGTGCATGCGCTCCGGGCAGCGGTCAAAGCATTCCGACGTGCAACCGCAAAGCGCAGCCTGATCCGTGCCGTCACCGTTGAGGCGCGCGACTATGGCATCTGTTATCTGGTCAATTAGGAGATCAAGATTGCCGTTGTAGGAACTTTTGTCTGACATCGATTTAAAACAGTAATTGCCGCGGCCCCTACTTGCTCATTCCGTTCAAAACGAACGAATCGAGAAACTTTTTTCCTGCGTCCTGACGAAGCTTTGTAACTTCGGGCGAGTCGCTGTCCTTCGGAGATGTTATGAAGACTGTTTGGTAAAGTCTGCGCTTGACCCAATAAGCGCGCGTAGTAGCGACAAGACCGCCCGGAATCTCCACGTTCCATTCTCTTCCGCTGTACCCGCTTAACTTGATTTCCTTTTCGCGTTTCAATTGGCCTCCGGTCGAGGCAATTCCACCTTCACGACCGCGGTCCAGCAGTTCTTTGATCTTAGCCGGATCGGTTACTTCCTCAGCCAACTGCATGTAAGACACTACGTAACCAGCCAGCTCCGTCTCCAGCGCTATGACGTGGTTTTCGATGTCCGGATGCCCCTGAAGTGGGGTCACCTTCTCTGGCGCTTTGGACGGCATTAAGATCGTAAATCCTGCGTCAGCAGGAGCGACATTAACCCAGGTGGTTAGGTCGGCGGCTACTGGAGCGGCAGACGGTTCCTGGGCGCTAATGGTGGCGAAACTTAAGAAGACGAGTATCGAAAGGAGTATGGAAGTCTTCACATGAGACATTCTAACACGATGGTTGATTAAGAGCAGTGATAGAGGAAGTTGCCGGTCCGGCGCCAAAGTTCTGCTAACGAAGGTACTGACGCTCTATCGCTTCAATTTTTCCGACTCGTTTGCGGTGTCTGTCTTCGGTCATTTCTGTTGACAGCCAGGCGCGGACGATCTCCCGCATTTCAGCGCTCGATATTGTTTTGCTCCCGAGCGTCAGCACATTCGCACCGTTATGCTCGCGTGAGTTCCGAGCGACTGCAACTGAATAACAAGCAGCAGCTCGCACACCAGGAACCTTGTTGGCGGTCATGGCGCTTCCGACACCGGCGCCGTCGATGACTATTCCCAGGTCTGCGGTGCCTTCCGCAACGCTCCTCGCCACGGCATAAGCCAGATCCGGATAGTCGACAGGATCCTCCGAATTCGTTCCGAAGTCGTGGACCTGATGACCGAGTCCTTTAAGAAAGGTCTTGAGCTCTTCTTTCATCTTAAAGCCACCATGATCAGCGCCAAGCGCAATTAACCTTGACGCGCTGGAACCGCGGCGCGACACGCGGCGAACGATCTCGATCTTCTTTTCCTGCACGATATCTGCGGCAAGTGGTGTCAAGCGCGCGCCTTCGGCAATCCGCAGGACAGCTCCATTCGCCAGATCGCGAACGTCGTCTTCGGTGATGACGGTCTTTGACGACTCATCACGTGTCGCAGTTTCGGTGGAGGAAGTTTCTGGTGGAGCTGTGTCGATGAAACGGCTCGGTGTGGTGGTTGGACCTTGGCCGCCTTCCTCGGGGATAGCTTTGTCGAGAACGTCGCGAACCAACGCCCTTATGCGATCGCGAGCTGAGTCATCCATCACGGTCCATACTACGCGAACGAAGATTCTGGCTCCAAACTCCGGAGGCAGCCTCCAAAGCTTTCTGGAGCGTCTCTGAGGGCAGACGCCTTTGTCAAAACGCTCTTCGACGTGTCATGAGGTCAGTGCCACCTCGCGGCAGCGGGCATGCCAATTACCGATTTGCGATTGTCGATTGCAAATTTGCCTTACGGGTATCAATCAATCGACAATCGGCAATCGCAAATCATCAATGGTACGGGTTCGAAGGCAATGAGGTCAGTACCACCTCGCGGTAGCGGGCATGC
>DATBRN010000139.1:0-7169 GCA_036560225.1 Pyrinomonadaceae bacterium
TTGAGACCAACTTGTGACAAGAACACAGACAAACCGGACGGATGAGGCGGTACCAGATGGACTCGATGGCGGCTGCAACCCGTAACAAATATTAGTAAATCGTAAGAGCCATGACCTGCTGGAGTGCGTGTGACCGTCCTCTTAATCAGCGGGTCGGAGGTTCGAGCCCTCCACGGCTCACCACTATTCAATGATTTTCGGCAGGCTGTTCAACCTGCCGCTTTTTGTTCTATTCTCGACCAGCTTGACAATCCCCTGCCGCGCGCTAACATGACTCGCTTATTGAAATGTCTCTAACCTATTTCTAACTTCCGCCTACGAAGTACTCACCAGGTGCCTAAACCTGACCTGAAGGCGCTGAGGAATTAGGTTAACGTCCTAACGTGAGGACTGGCCAAATCCCTAGTGTGAGGTCTTCGAATGTCAGCCAAAGCGGATGAAGATACGCGCCCGCTCTCCCCCGCTGACGCGGCCCCGAAGCCCTTATCGGCAGATTGCGGAGAAAGCTGCGGGTTATTATTGGTTACACTTCTTTTAGGCGAAACTGCGCCGCCTGAGACAAACAAATGGGACCGGAAAAGAGAGAATCGATTCTTGTTATTGGCGGACGAGGGGAGTTTGGTCAATTTCTACAGCAAGACATTTTGCCGAAGCTTGGCTTCGCTCGAATATTGACGAGTGAAAAGGAAACGACGGCCGATGAGTCGCTCTCGAATCTGCCGGGCGCGCGCCATATCGTACTGGCGACACCGTTGGCCGGGTATGCAGAACTGGGATGCGAGCTTGTATACCGATGTCGGGATCTGCGGACACCGACTACAATCTGGCTGATCCCTTCTGTTCAGGCGGGAGTGCATCGAGCCGTCACCGCAACACTCGACATCGTAGCCAATCCATCTCTCTCCGTTGTCTTCGTGCATCCGATGTATGGCCCTAACGGATTCCGAGCGACCGAACCCGAGGCTCGAACTTTTCAAAATCTGCTTACCGCAACGCATGAAGGTGCGGATCATCCACTAACTCAACAACTCGCTCACTTCGATTGGGCGTTCCGCGACGCATTCAACATTACGACAACCGCTGCTTTTAACCCGGACCAGCACGATCGGATCACGGCGTATTCACAGGGCCTGTCGTATTGCGTCGCTCGACTCATGTTCGAACAGCCGGAAATCGATACGCTCCTGAGGCAAAACATGCCGGATCTCTATCATTCATTCCATGCCAATCACCGTCTGATTCTGGATTTTATGAGAATCAATACGTACATGCCGGATGTTATGGCAGTGTTTGCGGAAGCGATGCGGCAAACTCTTGAGTTGAGCCACAATGGTGTTTTGCGAGCGTTTGCCCAGGCGGATATGGCGCTCAACCGGGGAGAAGACTCAGTAATTCCCACCAAGTGGTATGAGAAACTCCGCGCAGCCGCGCGAGCGCAGCACCCTAATCATTAATGGCAGTGCCTCGGTCTCCATAAGAGCTTGCCTCCCATGTACTGCTCGAAGGTGCGCGCGTGCTGCTGTCGATACTCTGACGTCATTTGTCGGTTAGTTCGATCCAGATCGTGGTGTTTTTCAGCGGGATGGTGTAAGCATCGCGGGTCATAATGAGTGTCGCGCGTGGACGGTAGGTTGCAACTCCAGAAACTTTAGCCGGCTGTTGGATCCGGGTAGCAGACCACGATTCTTACTGCGCGTCTTGAAGGATTTTAAGGATGTCTTGCATCTGATTAGGTGTCTTCCGCAGCTTGTCGGAAACAGCAGGAATTAAGCTTGACGGCTGTTCATTACTAAGATAACTATGTCGCGCTCGCGCTCTGTGTCTTTCACTAGAACAACTTCAAAGAGGAATCATGACACCCCAACTCAATCGCGCCCTCTCTTTCATCATCGGGATAAGTTTGCTGCTTTCGTGGTCCAGTATGGTCCATAGCCAGGCGCCTCAGGCACGGATCAAGATTGACACAGATCGCACCATCGGCGAAGTGAATCCTCTACTGTTCGGCAATTTCAGCGAGCATCTCGGGCGGATGATCTATGGCGGGATCTACGAAGAAGGCAGCCCGCTTTCGGATGCCGACGGTTATCGGAAGGACGTTATGGAAGCAGTACGGCAGTTGAACGTCTCGATCCTGCGGTGGCCCGGTGGGAACTTCGCTTCGGGGTACAATTGGAAGGACGGGATTGGACCGAAGGATCAGCGCCCGGTAAGGATCGATCTCGCCTGGAATGATCTGGAGAGCAATCGCTTTGGCACTGACGAATTCCTGAAATACTGCGAACGCATCGGCACCGAACCTTACATTTGCATCAATGCGGGCCTGGGGACAATAGACGATGCGCGCCACTGGGTCGAGTATTGCAACGAAGCACGGCATACCTATTGGGCCGACCAACGGCGGAAGAACGGACGCGAGGAGCCTTACAAAGTTAAGTATTGGGCGCTCGGCAACGAGATCGACGGCCCCTGGCAACTCGGTAACAAGAGCGCGGAGGAGTATGCGAAGTTCGCACTGGAAGCAGCCAAGGCCATGCGTCTGGTCGACCGTGACATCAAGTTGGTGGCCAGCGGGTCAAGTAACTATGGTGCGGATTGGATCACATGGAACCGCGTTGTGCTGCAAACCCTGCGAAACCAGGCAGACTACATCGCGATTCACACCTACATCAATAACCGCGATAACGATCTGGAAAGGTTCCTGGCCTGGTCGCAGACGATAGATCATTACATCGATGTAACTGCAGGTTTGATCAAGCAAGTTCAGTCAGGCCCAAACCCGCGACCGATTTATATCGCCTACGACGAATGGAATGTCTGGTACCGCACAGGCAACCGAGAAAAGCTGGAGGAGATCTACAATTTTGAGGATGCCCTGGCGATGGGAATGTTTTTCAATTCGTTCTTCCGCCACGCCAACGTCGTCAAGATCGCCAACCTGGCACAGATGGTCAACGTCATCGCGCCGATCATGACCAACAAACAGGGTCTCTTTCTACAGCCGACCTTCTTCCCGATCGTCGAATACGGAAAGCAGCGCGGCAATACCGCCCTCGATGTCTGGGTTTCAGCTCCGACCTACCAGATCCAGACACGTCCTCCTCTCCCTTACCTTGATGTCTCTGCCACTTACAACGAAAAGGAACGAGTGATTTACGTCAATGTTTTGAATCGAAGTAGGGACAAAAACCTGGCAACGCGGATCGAAGATCAGGAAGGACAGATTGCGAGCGACGTAGACGTCTGGGAGATGAACCACACGGACCTCAAGGCGACTCACACTTTCGGCGACGATAAGAAAGTTCGCCCGATCACCCGTACTTTCTCAGCTACAGTTCAGAACAACGGCTTCACCTACAACTTTCCAGCCCACTCGCTGACGATCCTGCGCGTGCGGTTAAAATAGGAATAAGCTTCATGTTTGTTAAGACAGCTAAAGGGCGTAAACTTCTTTTGCGGTACTTCGACCAATTGCCACCACAAAACTACAAACAACGTGAGCTCTCACTGAGTTCTACTAGAAAAGGGTGATCAAGCTTGGGTTGTCTCTTTCGACCTTTGGAATTTAAGGTAGAGTTACGATAGGCCGTAGGTTGTATCGACCTCTCTGCTCGATACTCTGCCTGCATAATGAAAGAATAGCTTTTCGCTCTAGACGAAGAAGTTTCGTTTGTGACCAACTTGTGACCAGAATCCCGAAAAGTAGGTGTTAATAGGATGTAACAGGTAGACTCGTTGGCAGTTGCAACCTGGAACAAATGTTAGATCGAGGCTGGCTACGACATCCGCACGATTCAGGAATTCCTTGGACACAAGCCACAGGCTAACTCACTCCTGATCGGTGCGTATCATTGTTATTAAACATCTGAGTGCGCGCTCCTGGAATGGAGGTGCTATGATGCAAGAACCCGTCAATTTGTATCAAGTAGTGATCCTCTCCGTGCTACTCTCCTGTGTCGCGGCCTGGGCCATCGCTCACCGCTATCGACGCCGGATCCAGCAGCTGATGCGTGCGCCACGCGCTGGAGATCCACGGAATTCGAAGGCCCGCGCAGACGAGGCGACGGCGGACTGTCCAACGGCGGCGCCGGTTTCGCTCGCTGACAATCGTACTGCGGGCATTCGGCTAACCATGCTACTGATCGCGTCATCGTGCCTGCTCGCCGGGACGAGCGCCTGCATCTACTGCGTGCTTAAGTTCCCCGGCGATCCGCTACTGCCGTGGCGGGTGATCCCCATTGCCCTGCTGCACCTGTGGCCCGTTGTTCCTGCGTTGGCGCTCATGTGGCGCTGGTCTCGCAAGCGCTTGCTCGGAGCGTTGCTGCTGTGGTGTGCCGCGACCTTCATCGTTCTCTTCGTTATTGGTCTATGGCGGCAGATCGAGATGGGGCCGCTGCTTTTGCTCCTTCTAATGGCGAGCGAAATCGGACTGTCGCTGGCGCTCCTATCGTTGGTCTTTCTGGGCAACGCCACCCGCGCAATAGCACCGTGGTTGGTCATGCCGGCCGCAGTGCTGGCGTGGTCCTCGCTCGCCGGCCTGCAGGCGATGATGTCCATCGGCGAACGCCAGTCGCCTTTTCTGATGTATTTGATCCAGCTGTTGGATCCGTTGCTGGGCTGGCTACCCTGGTACGCTTTGCTCGTATTGTTCGTGTTGCTGCCTTGGGCTTTGGTCTGGTGGCCCGCGCGAGTCCTCGGACGAGCACTCGGGCGCGCGTATTCACGCAAGTGGTTGTCCGACTTGCTGGTCGTGTTCACGGGCATATGGATCTTTGCGCTTACGGACAGGGCAGTCATGATTGTGGACCAGGCGGGCGCTGCAGCGCTCGCGATGTACCTGCCGCTGCTGTGGATTCCGACGGTGATGCTGCTTGGGGATCGGTGGCGACCGCGCCGTGAGCGGCCGCCGACCCTGCTCGTCCTGCGAGTCTTTCAGCAAGATGCCCAGACGCAGTCATTGTACGACCACGTCGTCGAGCGCTGGCGTCTGAGTGGCAACACGGTGATGATCGCCGGAACCGACCTCGCTGATCGCACGCTCGACGCCGACGACATCTTCCGGTTTCTCGACAGGAAACTGGCCGAGCGTTTCATTGTTAGTCCGTCGGATGTCCCTCGACGAATCGCTGAATTGGACATGACCGCCGACATCGATGGTCGTTATCGAGTCAACAAGTGCTATTGCCACGACACCACCTGGCAGGATGCGCTGCAGGCGCTCGTTCGTTGCAGCGACGTGGTGCTGATGGATCTGCGCGGCTTCCAGGCGCACAACGCCGGCTGTCGTTATGAGCTCACCACGCTCGCGCGGGAATCGCACGACCTTCGCGTCGTGGTACTGACGGACGGTCGGACAGATCGCACCGCGGCGGAAGAGGCTGTCGCGTCCGGTCGGCAGGAACGCTTCACATGGATCGAGGCCTCCCACTTCAACGCGAGTAAGCGTCGCCAAGTTCTCATGTGTCTGTTCGCCTAAGGACACGCAGCCAGTCGATTGTCGTGCCAGTACAGTAGGGGCGCCACCAGCGACGGCACACAACCGATTCTTGATGTGCTGCCATATAATATTCACCAGCATACACCCCTGATCGTACGCGGCGAAAGGTTGATGGCTGAATTCGAGCAATGTATTCGGCAGGGAGCAGCGCAGCAGCGAGGCTCGTGCTACTGGCTGAATTGGTCGGTCTAATTAATGCAAGTCCTTCTGGATCACATACGGCGAAAGTGCATCACTGTGAACCTGTTTCCGGATGACGAGCGCCGGCGCCCGGGCGCAGAAACGCGCCGGAAACTAACCTTCCCTGACATGCTACCGAGTACTGAATGAATCATCTAACCGCAGAAACGTTTGACTCGAACGCGCGCACGGCGTTGGCCGACACGCAACTACGCGGGGCGTTGCGAAATCTTGCGACCACCTTCGGCGAGCGCCGGAAAGTTGCGCTCACGACCGTCGACGATTGGGAGGGGTTGCGTGAGCGGGCGCGCGCGATCAAAGACGAAACACTGGCACATCTGGATAAGTACCTCGAAGCCTTCGCTGACAACGCCGAGCGTGCCGGGGCGCAGATTCACTGGGCACACGACGACGTCGAGGCGTGCGCCATTGTCCTCAAACTGCTGCGCGAACATGACGCAACACGGGTCGTCAAATCGAAGAGTATGGCGACCGAAGAGATCCATTTGAACACAGCGCTGGAGGCGGAAGGCTTGAAGCCGGTGGAGACTGATCTCGGCGAGTGGATCATTCAACTCGCCAGAGAAACACCGTCGCACATCGTCGTTCCAGCCATTCACAAATCGAAGAAGCAGATTGCGGAACTGTTTGCTGAAAAGTTGGGTATTGAGCCGACAGATGATGTCGCTGTTTTGACCGGGGCGGCGCGACGTATCTTGCGTAAGTATTTCGCAGAAGCACAGGCGGGGATCAGCGGAGTCAACTTTGGCGTCGCCGAGACCGGCACGATTTTGATCCTGGAAAATGAGGGCAATGTGCGCCTGACCACCAGCCTACCCAAAACGCACATTGCCGTCATGGGAATTGAAAAAGTGATTCCGCGATTTAACGACCTCGACGTGTTTCTCAAACTGCTGCCACGCTCAGGAACTGGGCAAAGTTTGACGGCTTATCAATCGCTGATCACAGGGACCAAGAGAAGACCGGAAGACGAAGGGCCGGAAGAAGTGCACATCGTCTTAATGGACAACGGACGCTCCCGCATGTTGAGTCATCCAGTGACGCGGCAATCGCTGGCCTGCATCAGATGCGGGGCATGTCTGAACGCTTGTCCGGTTTATCAACAGATCGGCGGACACGCTTATGGGTCGGTCTATCCTGGTCCAATCGGTGCAGTAATTACGCCACAACTAATCGGGCTTACTAAGACTGCACAGTTGCCCTATGCGTCAAGTTTGTGCGGCGCTTGTCGTGAGGTTTGTCCGGTAAAGATAGACATTCCTCAGCTGCTTCTGCATTTGCGTTCCGAGATAGTGGAAGGAACTGCGAGTGGGAGCGCGCCGAAACGGCCGGTGAAACGGAACATTGCAGAGCGGTTGGCCTTCCGCTTGTATGCGTCTGCGTGGTCGAGGCCTGCAGTGTATGAATGGGGCATGAAGATCGCTCGAGTGCTGCAACGCCCCGCAGTGCGTGATGGTCGCATCGGGAAAGTCAG
>DATBRN010000140.1:0-14604 GCA_036560225.1 Pyrinomonadaceae bacterium
GTCCCAAGCAGTGACTTGATCTCGTAAGAACCCAAGCGGGTGCCGGAGGCTATGGGCATGTCCGTTTCACTAAGACCTTCGAGAGACTCCCTCGCATGCTAGTGGAGCTGCCGCGCATGAGAGGAGCGTGAAGATTATTTATTGGTCATGAGATCGCCGTCTATGAACTCTGGCGATTCAGCGTAGGAGAATATCCGGCAATCAGATCCTGAATGTGGAATCCCGCGGTCCATATCCATTCAGGCAATATCCCATGGTGTGCACTACCCACCTCCTTGAACGGTTGAAACGGCGTAAGTTTATCGCCAGGTAAGCTAACTGTCCATACATGGTTGACCAAAGAGTTGCACTTTTGACGGGATGGTGTCTGAAGGAGATGTACAGCGAAGCAGCAAGGTCCGGGACTGTTTGAGCTAAGCCGCCCGACAGGTTTGACCGTCGGCTCCGACTACCTCAACGACTAAAACTGTAGCTTGACGGCGAGCTGAGTTGAGCGAGGGCCGCCGATTTGATAAAGGGGACTCAAACCGCCGTTGATTCCGCCGGTTCCCAGACTTCGCCCAAACATTTGCGTTGATTGTCCGAAGAGGTTGCTACTGAGGATATTGACCGGATTCCCGAAATTAGGGTGGTTGAATACATTGAAGAGTTCAACTCGAAGTTGGAGTTTGTACCGCTCGCTCACATTGAATTGCCGCCGCAACGCCAGATCCAACTGCGAGACTCCAAATCCCCGCAGGGCGTTATAGCCCAGTGTCCCTTGCCTGAGTTGACTCGGTGGAGAAAATGCCGCTCTGTTGATTCGCCTGCCACCGGCTACTGTTGCGTCGTCAATGTACAGAGGAACTCCGGCAATCAGGTCCGGACGTTGCAGCTCAACGACTAAATCCTCACCGACTACGTTTGGCCTGACAACGATGTTGACGGGGCTTGCTGTTCGTGCACGAAAGATAGCGTCCACGGCCCAGTTGCGAAGCACGACGCTCCCTCGATACTTCGTGCGCCCTTCCGGCAAGTTGTACGTAGCGGCGATTGTCACTGAATGTCGAACATCGAAGTCAGAAGGACCACGGTCAGGGTTCGGGAGTACGCCCACTGCCGTGACTACGCCAATACCGCTCAGCCTGGAAAGTGAGTCGCTTGAAGCGTTGTCAATCGAATGGGACCATGTGTATGAAGCTAGCGCTTGCAAACCTCTCGAGAGGCGCCGGCCATATTGAAACTGCATCGACTGATACCCTGACTTAGCGGAGTTGCGCGTAACACGAACCACAGTGAAATTGGGATTTGGATTCAGCAAGGCGTCTTCTCTTAAGAGCCGGCGGCCAAGCGCTGCTACGTAAGCAATGGAGATGCTCTGCGTCGTGGTTAAAGACTTCTCGACAGCGACATTCCATTGATAGGTTCGAGGCATTTTGAGATCAGGATCGAAAGTCACAATCGTTCCAAACGGTGGAGTGAGACTGAAGGCTGGCGGTGCTGCCTGATCCGGGCTCAACGGAAACGGCACGTTGGCAAATCGCTTAACTGCCACGAATGGAAATACACTGCCAAAGCCCTGGGCCGCCTGGCCGTTGCCAAGATCATAGAACACTCCTATTGCGGTTCTCACGACAGTTTCACGTCCTGGCGCTGATGACAGTTGGTAGGCGAGACCAAGACGCGGCGCAAAGTTGTTATAAGTGGTTCTCCAGAGACGCGTTCCGCGCGGGGCAAGAGTCATTGTGGCGGGATTACCAAGTCCCTGTACGGTGAAAGGTTCATTCCCGTTTGCCTCTGTAGGTGGAGGATCCAATTCCCATCGCAGGCCCCACGTAAGCGACAGACGAGGCGCTGCTCGCCATGTGTCCTGAGCATAGGCGGAAAAATCTGTAAAGACTGGAAAACGTGGACCAGCCGCGGCAAAGACTTGGACCGACTTTGCAATGCCGGATAGTACCGTGCCCTGAACTGGTCCAGCGGCTCCCGTTATGCCGTCATAAACAACCGATTGGCTGTATCTGAGCGAGTCATAGATCGGAGTCAAGCGACGGTAATCTAATCCAAACTTCAGCTGATGGGAGCCTCTCACTAAAGAAAGATTATCAACGAGATTCAGCTGTCGCTGTTTATTGTCCACGTTCTTTCCGACCAGCAAATTGGGGTTTATTCCGGCCCCTGAAAGAAACTGAAAACCCGTTTCGAGCTGTGTTGTTGAAGGGGCGACTAGAAGCGAAAGAGGAAACACGAGTGCGCCACCGAAGTCATCCAGCGTAAAAGAAGTAGCGCCTCGTGCGCGACTCCAATTGGCGCGCAAGTCATTGATGGCTTCCGCGCCAAAAGAGAAAGTTGCACCACCGGTGAGGGTCTCTGTATCCAAATCAGCGCGGCCCAAAGTATTCAGACTTTGAGAAATGGTTGGATTGACGATCGCCTGGACGCTGAAGCCTGGAAGAATGGTGCTTCCGCGCTGAACCGTATTTGAAGTGGCATGGTTATAACGGCTAAACAGAGCCAGCCGTTCACTTGCCACCGCATCAATGCGGATGCTCGTCGCATTTAGGCCGGCGGGGTCTGAATAGCCTGCGGCAAATTCCGCTAAGCCAAGGTTTCGCTCAGGTCCGTTGGGAATTGGAAAAGCATTCAGGAACGGTTTGATGGCTTCAGGAGCCATCTGCCGCGCACTGAGTGAAGGGACTTCGGTAACGGCGACCTGCGGCTGACGCAGTCGTAACACCTCGTCAGAGAAAAAGAAGAAGGCGTGATTCCTGACGAGCGGACCACCAATCACACCGCCAAAATCATTTTGCCGGATCGCTGGTCGCCTTAAGCCTCTGCTGTTGGCGAACCAATCATTTGCATCCAACGCATCGTTGCGGAAGTAGTTAAAAACTGTCCCGCGAAATTCGTTGCCGCCTGAGCGTGTAATGATTGAAACCTGCGCTCCTGACGTTCGACCAAATTCGGGAGCGTAGCTTGAACTCAGGATCCGAAACTCCTCGAGCGCATCGATCGACACTAGGTTGTTGGTGCTGCCGAGAGCGGTCAATGCCGGCAAAGAGCCTCCGGCAGCTTGTCCGGGAGCGGAACCGGCGCTCACACCAAAGTTTGCACTGACGCCGTCAACCATGAAGTAATTGGCGTTGGCGCGCTGGCCATTGACGCTAAACTGCCCCTGCTCATTGAAGCGAGCACGAGTCAGAACCACACCCGGGGTCAGTTCAAAAAGCGACTGAAAACTTCGACCATTGAGCGGGAGGTTCTCGACGAAATGACGGTTGATTACCGTACCGACGGCAGCAGATTGCTGAATGCTTGATGGCTCATCAATTATGATGACGGATTCGCCGATCTCTCCGACTTTGAGTTTGATTCTTAGAGCGAGTTGGTCGCCGGTATTCAGAACAACGTTTCTTATTTCAACTGTCGTGAATCCATCTCGCTGAGCCGTTATGTTGTAGCGGCCGGGAGGAAGCAGTGGCACGACGTAGGCGCCTTCTTCGTCTGTAGTCGCATGGCGCTGTAACGCTGTGCTGAGGTTGAGGAGCGTGAGGTTTACCGCGGGAATAATAGCGCCGACCTCGTCGATCACGGTTCCGCTGAGAGTAGCGGTTGCTGATTGCCCGTAGACGAACCAATGCTGCCGGTTTCCACCCGTACCCGGCAAAAAACCATCAGTAAGAACCAGGAGGATGGCGGTCGTGGTTATGATCAAGTATCGCAAAGCGGTTGTGACCCGAAGACTTACTCAGAACCGAAAACCAAAACCAACGCTAGCCTGAAAATTATGAGTTGTTTCTGCCGGTGCACGCACGACTGTCAGAAATATAGGAGCCAGAATGCCTCCTCCCCGACCCAGCACCACGGGAATCGTTCGTTCGCTCATGCGAACGATGGTATCTCCCGCATCAAACCGGATTATGGTCCGCTTTGTCGGGTAGACTTCAACTACACCACCCAGATCGAACGCAAAACTCATTTTGCTGATTGCTTCAAAGCATCCGGCAGGAGGAGGAAAAATGTTAACCATGGCGATGCAAGCGACATTACTGCGCAGTCGAAGGTCGCCTTTGTTGGTCTTAAGAAATCCCGGTCTGGCCTTACCAAATATGCCAACCTTATCAAAACGCTTGCCGGCCTTTACCCCAAATAGGCCCTCAATGGTGTGTCCATCCTTGAAAATCTCGGACGCGCCAATTAAATCTGCGCTGGGAAAGAAGTTTAACTCGGCCTCGAGAGCGACATTGTTATTTAGATTGTAGCCAAAGCGACCACCAAATCCCGGTTGGGTTTCGCTCGAGCTTGATACCACAATGGAAGGACACGGTGTTGTGATGCATTGTATGCCCGTGAACGTCGCTTCACGTGGAATCGAGTTCCGCAAAACTGAAAACTGACCGCCTACCTCAAACTTCTTATCATCAGTTCCTGATGATTGCGAAAGTGCGTTTTGCGCATTGAAGAAGAGCGCGGACGCAGCGACGATCAGCACCAAAATCAGGTTCTTACGCATGAGCTTTCCCTTTCTATTTGAATGCGGTGATCTGTCACCGCAGTCCAAATAAGCGCTCCCAGTCTCAGTTCTTCGGATAGCCACTTTGAATCGCAACCGCTAACCGTTCAGCGCTCGTCAACGACCGCCAGAAGTGCGGCGACTTGATTGCCGTCGTGGTAGTGCCTTCCACGGAGACGGTGAATGTTGAACGGACCGCTTCGTCGTTGGCGTAACTAAGCTGGACCAGCCGATCCGCCAACTGCGCCAGGTTCGTCTCGCCGATCGCTTCCTGCCCAGCTGTGCCCGATTGACCGAAGACGGAGCTGAGTTCCTGTCGCAACGCCGCAATCTCACGCTGATACGCCTGCGCGTGCTCACGAATCATCGCCAGCCATTTTGTCCGGGCCTCGGGTTCCAGCGCGTCGATCTCTTCCGGCGAGAACCGTCTGACGAGGCGTTTCAATGCTGAAGCCTGCAGCAACGCCTGGCGCGAATGGTTCATCGCGCGGTTTGCGTAACGCTTGATCTCTTCATCGATCGCTTCGCGCCCAACAAGTCGTGTCGAGAAATATGATCGCAACTGCGAGTCGGCCGGAATTTGGTTATTTCTGACTTCCACCTCGCGCACAGTCGCTTCACTTGACCTTGAACGTTCCGGTTGGCGCTTGATAGCTTCATCCACGGTGCTTACTTCGACCTTGACTGACGGATTGTTGATGACTGGACCAAGCGCGCGAAGAATTTCATCTTTGCGACCCTGCGTTTCGACAAGCGCCTCGACCCGCAACATTCCGCCGCTGGTCCGCGTCAAGCTTACTTGCTCACCCAGATTGGCTTTAATCCGGTTGAGCAGATAGGTCACCTCGATTTCAAGTTCAGCGGAGGCGATCGCCTGGGAGGGATGGGTGATCGAAGCTGTGGCTTGAGTAGAATCAGCCGATATCACTCCAATTCGAACGCCGCTGTCCTTCGCTGCTTCGGAGGTGCCAAGCAGTTCCGGCTCTGGTAATAAGAAACTCGGATTAACACTGTCTTTCGGTTTGCGTTCAAAGGCGGCTTCGATGAATCTAAAGGCATGCGCTTCGCCGTCGCGCATTACGGTTAGGGTTTGCTCAATCGCGTGTAGATCAGCCCGGTTGAGTGTCAACGTAGCGTGAAGCAGACTGTTCGCGCCCGCCTGATGCCCTTGATAGTTCAGAACGAACCTGTCTGATGTTTCTTCGACAGTTATGGCTTCAGGGCCGCCGAGGAGCAGGTTGAAATCTCTGGCTGAGGGATCGAGCCGCCATAGTTCTTTGGTTTCCAGAATGGCCTTTCCGGCAACCTCTGGTGAGGTGCGCTCCTGCGGCTTGGCGCCCCGGTTATAGACTGTGCTGGTGCCATCCGCTTTGGTCCATTCACCGGCAATGACCTTGTTCTGATCGTCATAAACACGGCGCAGCCTAATCCCCTGCAAGGAACTTTGCCAGACCTCTATGCGATGGTGAGCTATAAGCTCGTCTCCATTCACTTTGCGTTCCTCAAAATTGATCGTGCGGTGAACCAGGACTTCAGGACTTGCGGCAGCCGCTTCATCAGCAGCGGTCGAACGCTGCAGGAGTTCTGCGGCTGAGACCGTGGAAACGTGTAGGCGCGTCAGTACAAGTGCCGTAATTAAGATCAGAGCGACAACAGCGGTTACCATCCCCGGACGCAGCCAGAAACCGGTAGTTCCAAACCGCCGCAACAGCCGCATCAGCGCGTCCAAGGTTACAGTTGGGCCCGATGTTTTCCTGGAAATCTGATCCTTATCCTCTGAGTCTGCTACTAGCGTGGGAGTCCGCAGCACATTCGATTCTGCGGCAGTATCTTCATGCGCGCTTTCGTTCCGCAGGACTGGATCAGAATAAACTACGTGTAATATTGGCCAGGGATTGTCGAAGGTCAGCTTGGCTTCCAGCGAGCGGTTGTCGCTGAGTTGAACGCGCGTTGTTGTTCCCTGGAAAACCACATTGGCAGTATCCTCCACTGGCATAAACAAGAGACGAATATCCTGCTCGCTAAGGATTTCGACGAAATTAATTCTCTCTGCAACATTGATGCTAAGCGTCTGCTCGCTTAGTTCTGACCGCACCTTCTGGGCAGCCATTGGGTAACCATTGACCGAGATACAAAGCTCCGCTGGTCTGTGTTCCGAGACAGCGCTTGCTTGCCTTCTGCATTCGCGCCGTTCATCTTCTGACGCCCCGCCAGTTGGGCCTCCGGTGTCACCGCCACCGTGGCCGTCACCACCACCACCACCCTTCGAACCTCTGTCAGTCCCGAGTGTGTCAGTCGTGAATCGGTCAGAGAGTAAAGGCAGGTTCAGCCTGTCGTTGACTTCGTCGAGGCACTCTGGACAGCTGACTAAGTGGGCCAGAAGAGCAGTACCTATTATCGAATCATGATTCTCCCGATAGAGGTTTTCCAGTTGCTGGCGTGTAAAGCAATCACCCTGGCGCGACCCAAAGATGGTCTGCCGCAGTTCGTTTATGAGGTTGTCCGTCGTTTGGACAAACCCCATCCGGGAGGCTTGAATCGTCTCGTGTAGTTCCTTATACATGAAGCGCAAACTCTGCGGATCTTGCAGATACTGTCTGGCCTCATTGCGCGCTATTCGCAGCCGCTCTTCGACAGCCTGACGCGTGCTGCGCATTACCTGCGCTATCTCTCTCGGATAGTAGCCGTGCAGAAAACGCAAGATTAGGACGCTTCCGGCCTTTGACGACTGTTTGCGCATGCAAGCGTATTGGCAGACCTGCCGCAGCGAATCTTGCAGCTTTATCTGCTCCTGCGGGTCTGCTGCCCGCAGGCAAATTTCGGCCGAATCGTAATCAATGATCGAGAGCGTCCGATGCTGCCTCCGCAGAGATCGTCTTAATTGCGAGACACGTAAATTGCGCATCATGGTGTAGAGGTAACCATTAAGATTGCCAATCGTGTTGAGATCGGGACGGGCGAGCGTGAACTGGATATAGGTATCGTGGACCAGGTCTTCGGCTTGGTCGCGATCATTCTCCGTCAATTGCAAAGCCCAGGCGCGCAGTCGCCTGTATCGCTCGAGGAAAAGTTCCTCATGCTTTTCAAACCCGGGTGCAATTTTCGAGGGCTGTAGCATGGCTTTTATTAAGAAGACGCTAACCCGAGGATAAAACCCACGAAATTAAATCTACCGCGCACGCCTGGATCTCGTGCACTAAACTTTTCTGTGCCTCGAGATGTAAAGGGCGACACTTGAAGCGACCTGTGATATATCTCGACTGATTTTACTAGATATGTTCGCAATACCTCATTTTGCGTTCTAAGAATTTGAGCTGCGTTGCAATACGTAAGACCGAGGAGGTTTATAGGAAACTTGCGTTCGGCAGCAAATAGGTTTTAGGAGAAATTGCAATGGATGAATCGCGTTACGAGACGGGCATGCGCATCCGGCGGGAAGTACACGGTGATGAGTGGGTCGATCAGGCCGAGGTGCATCCCATCTCTAATCGTAGCTGAAGAGCAATGAATTGCGACGCAATATAGTACCCGTTGACTTCGGTAACAAGTGCATTATAATTCGCATCGACGATGGACCATGAACAGGAAAAAGCTGCACTACTACGCGCCGTCGGTGCGCGCGTTCGCGCGCTGAGGACTGAGTCGGGGCTAACGGTCAAAGACTTTGCCGAGCGCGCAGCTTTATCACCGCGTTTTGTGCATCAGCTTGAGGGCGGAGCGGCCAATATCTCGATTGCGGGCCTGGCGCGGGTGGCAGCAGCAACAGGTCGTTCGTTGCCAGAGATCATTCCGCCAGTTAGCGATGACCATTCATTGCCGGCGGAAATCTGGCGGCTGTTAAGCGAGCGCAGCGCCGACGATCTGCATGATCTTCAGCAATGGCTGGAACAACGCAAAGGCCGCGAGCGCCGGCGAAGCTTTATTGCATTGGTTGGCCTGCGTGGCGCTGGCAAATCGACAGTTGGCCCCATGCTGGCCAAGCGCGTGAAAACGGAGTTTGTCGAACTCGATAAGTTGGTTGAGGAAGCAGCGGACATGTCGTTGGGCGAAATTTTCGCTACTCACGGTGAGGAATATTACCGCGCCTTGCAGCGAGAAGCTGTGGTCAGGCTGTTTGATCGCTCGCCAGGTTGCGTGGTGGTACCCGGAGGATCGGTGGTAACCGATGTCGAGAGCTGGGAGTTAATCAAGCGACGATGCTTCACTGTTTGGTTACACGCCACGCCAGAAGAGTTTATGCGACGCATGCGACGGCAGGGTGACACGCGTCCGATGCAGGGCCGCCCATCAGCGATGGATGAACTCAAGGCATTGCTGGCGCGGCGTGAGCCACTGTATGCCGAGTCAGATCTGGTGATTAGAACGACCCACAAGTCGCCCAGGCAAGTGGTGGCACAGATTGCCAAAGCAGCATCGAATAAACTCCGATCCGTTTAGAGAGCAGACTTGTCTGCCCGTCACCGTGGGACACAAGTGTCCTCTCTAAAAGGTGCGGATAAACTCCGGATGTTACACTCAACCTAGGCGAACGCAGGAATGATAAAACAAGATCCGGACGTCAATACAGAGGGTCGATCGTTCCTGCCGGTGGCCTCCTCGCGCCAGACTATCCTCTACTCAATTCTCTAAGCGCCTTGAGTCCTAACGGGCGGGCCATTTGTTTGCGCCAGTTCATTACGAAATCCGTATTGTCGAGTGGACGCACCTTCATATAACAAGCCTCAGCTGCGGCACGCATTCGTTCTTCATCGAGCGGCTGACCAACCAGAGCAGCTTCAGCTTCTTTAACTTCAACTGGCGCCGGAGCAACACCTCCGAGGATCAATTTCGCATCGTTCACAGTGCCGTCTTCCCCGAGCTCCACCCACGCTGCGACACCCAGCACGGGAAAATCAAAAGCTCCGCGGCGGCGCAGCTTCTGATATGAAGCGCGCCAGCCGTTCAGTGGAGGCAGCTGAATATCGACCAGCAACTCGTCAGGCCGTTTCTTCAGATAATCGATGCCATCGTCGTTGTAGAACCCCGCTGCATCGATAATTCTTTCACCTAACGTTGATGCCAAACGAAACTTCGCGCCAACGGCTACCATCACCGGAACAAGATCCGACGATTGCACCGCCCAGCACTTAGAGCTGCCCGGAGCAACCCAGCAAACGTCGCCGTCTTTCTTCAGACAGAAGTTGATGCCTTTGCGCCATTCGTAGTTCTGATCGTAGTAGTTACAGCGGGTGTCGAGTAGCAGGTTGCCGCCGATGGTCCCCATGTTTCGCAGGATCGGTGTTGAGATTGTCCGCGCTGCGTGGGCGATAACGGGATAGTCGCGATTGATAAGCGGATGTTCGCAGATGTCGGTCAGCGTAACGGACGCGCCTATGCGAATTCCCGATTTACCGTCACCCGTTATTTGATTCAACTCCGGGATCCGCATTACTGAGATTACCGTGCGCGGCGTCTGTTGGCGGCGCTTCATGTTTGGATACAGGTCCGTGCCACCGGCCACAAACTGTCCCGCGGGCCCTGAACCGGCCATGATCTTCGCCGCCTCGCCGATTTCCCGTGGCACGCGGTAATCAAATTTTGGCAGTCTCATCATAAGGGGATTATGGTGCTTTCGCTCGAATCATTTGTGATTCCTCATTCAATAAGGCCGAGTTTATCCGCAAGTTCTGCCAGTTTCGTTTGACCTTTATTACCGGCTGGTCAGGATGCGCCGGGTTTGGAATCACGCGGTGATTGGTGCAATCAACCAGGAGGTCGAGGCTTTCGAGTACCGTTTGCCCGATCAGCACTTCCGAACCTAACACCAGCGTCTCTTCAGTGGTGCGGCGTCCGTTAATATCAATGCCGACTACTTCGGCGATGTCAACGTCTTCGGCCCGATCGTTGGCGTAGATAGTTCTTGTCCTTCCCACCATTGCCAAGCCCAATCGCTGGACGATGTGACCTGGCAGGACAGTCCTCACGGCTCCAGTATCAACCAGTGCGTCCGCTTCATAACGACGAATCCTATCGGCGGACAGCAATCCCCGCCGAACCAGAGCCTCGTCAACGGCGTTTGTGAGCGTGACTCTTAGTTTTACTTCTCCCACGAGCGTCTTCCCCGCTTGACGGTCATCTAATGGCGGCGCCATGTTGCGGAAGTCGTATTGAGAAGGCAATTCCTCTTCGTTGGATGTGGTTTTCTTTTTCATTCAAGTTCACTGGCAAACAATCTAGGAATGCACCGCTACCCGGGGCATCTCTCGGCCGTCGCCGCCTTCAGCCGGCGTCAGCACGCGCAAGGGTTCTGGCCAATCAACCGCGGGCACCGCGTCTGGTCCATAACGCCCATCCCGGCCCTTTGCCTTTTCCCGCAGCGCTTTCAAAACCTTCTCCGGCGTAATCGGAACTTCATCAATCCGAACACCAACCGCATCGTAAACCGCATTTGCTACGGCCGGAGGCACCGGCAACAGTGGCCCTTGCCCAACTTCCTTCGCGCCATACGGCCCGTTGGGATCCGGATCTTCGATCAAGTACGTCTTGACGTCACACATTTCCATCGTTGTTGGGCTCTTGTATTCCAGTAACGACGGAAACTTGTGCACGACGTTCCGGTTCGTCCGATACGCCATCTCTTCCATCAAGATCTCGCCCAGGCCCATGTAGACACTACCTTCAACCTGACCCATCACCAGCAACGGATTGATCGACTTGCCGACATCGTGCGCGATCCAAATCCGTTCCACGACCACAATGCCCGTGTCCGGATCAACGTCCACTTCGGCGACTGCCGCAGAATAACTGTACGCCGGCGACGGCCCGACACCAGCGCCCTTGTATTTGCCCGGCGAACGTGGCGGCGAGTAGGAGCCGACCGTGCCAATGGTTCCAAACTTTGATTCCGCCAGGACGACCGCTTCGGCAAATGAGACCCCAACCTCTGGGTTCTCGACGTCAAACACGCGTCGCTCGGCCAGTGAGATATTTTCAATCGGCACGCCGAGCTTTTCAGCAACGGCCATCACCAGAAGCTCGCGCGCTCGCTCTGCAGCTTGCAGCGCGGCATTGCCAGTCATCAAAGTCACGCGGCTCGAGTAGCTGCCTAGGTCGACAGGAGTTAGATCGGTATCTGCCGTGACGACGCGAATGTCGAAAGGATCGATTCCCAGAACTTCGGCGACGATGTAGGCCAAGATTGAATCCGAGCCCTGGCCGATGTCCGTCGAGCCACACATCACGCAGACGCCACCCTGTCGATCAAGCCGCAACTGCACAGCCGACTGCGGCATGTTGTTCCAGTAGATCGGCAGACCAGCGCCGCAGATATAAGAACTGCACGCGATGCCGATACCTTTGCCATAGGGCAGCTTGCGGTTTTGATCCCAACCCGAAAATCTGTTCTTCCAGTCGGAGCCCTCGACCACACGATCAATGCATTCGCCCAGACCCATGCTGCCAATACGCAGGTAGTTAGCCGTTACGGTGTCGGGCTTGACCAAGTTGTTCCGTCGCATCGCGGCGGGATCCAGTTTCAGTTGCTCCGCGATCTTGTCGAGCTGAACCTCCAGCGCGTAACGCGGTTGTGGTGTTCCGTGACCGCGTTTTGGTCCGCAAGGAGGCTTATTAGTAAACGCGCGCAATCCCTGAAACTTGTAGCGCGGCACCTCATACGTAACCGTCTGCAAGGCGCCGGTGTAAAAGGTACTGGCCACCCCATAGCTGCCGTATGCGCCACCGTCGAGAAATGACTGAAAATGCATTCCGGTGATGGCGCCGTCCTTCTTGACTCCAGTCTTGACGCGCATCAACACCGGATGCCTACCGCGATGACAATAGAAAACTTCCTCGCGAGTCAGCGTTATCTTCACTGGCCGTCCTGTCATCATCGCGAGCTTGCACACCGCAACTTCGTGATTAAAGGGATCACTTTTGCCACCGAAGCCACCCCCGTTTGGCGTGGCGATGACGCGAATATGACTCGCTGCCAAAGGCAAAACTTTGGCGAGCGCGCGATGAACATAATGAGGCGTTTGCGTCGAAGTCCACAGCGTCAGCTTCTGGTCCGGATCAAAATGGGCGACGGCCGCATGTTGTTCCATCGGCAGGTGTGTATTGCCTTCGTAGAAAAACGTGTCTTCACGAATGAGGTCTGCGGCAGCAAAGCCCTCTTCGACGTTGCCAAATTCCAGCGAAACTTTCTTATGGATGTTGCCGTGGTCGCCATATTCGTGGATGCGAGGTTCGTCGATGAGAATGGCTTCTTCAATCGAAGAGATAGTATTCAACGGTTCATATTCCACCTCGATGAGGTTCATCGCGTCGAACGCGGTATCTTCATCAACTGCTGCAACTGCTGCGACGGGATCACCGATAAAGCGTACCTTGTCGATGCAGAGCGCATGTTCATCCTGGCTGACGGGGAGAATGCCGTAAGGAATCGGCAGGTCTTTGCCGGTGATAATCGCGTGCACGCCGGGCAGTCCGGCCGCTTTAGATAGGTCAATGCCCTTTATCAAAGCGTGTGGCAAATGTGTGCGGAGGATCTTGCAGAAGAGCATCCGCGGCAGGACGATGTCGTCAGCAAATTTCGTCTGACCGGTGCACTTTGCGCGCGCATCAACCTTGCGAAAAGGCTTCCCCACAACGCTCAGCGGCTTTCCGTTGTTGCTTCCGTTCTTAACCATTGATTTCTTGGATCTTCAAGCAGTAAGATCAGTATCCATAAATGCTTTCGTGCGGCAGCTCTGCCTCTTCGCCGCGCATGCGCGCAGCGGCGAGTTCAACTGCCTCGTAGATCTTTATGTAACCAGTGCAGCGGCACAGATTGCCTGACAGCGCTTCTCGAATCTCGTCACGCGAAGGGTTGGGGTTCTTTTTCAAGAGTTCTTCGGCGACAAGCAGAAAACCGGGAGAACAATAACCGCACTGAGCCGCGCCAGTGTCAGCAAACGTATTCTGAAGTGGATGTAATTCCCCACCTTCAGCCATTCCTTCAATCGTCTTGATCTCTTGTCCTTCGGCGTCCAGTCCCAACATCAAACAGGAAAGAATCGCGCGTCCGTTTACGAGCACCGTGCACGTGCCACACTCTCCCAGCTCGCACCCGTGCTTGGTTCCAGTTAAGCCGAGGTCTTCACGCAGGACTTCCAGCAAAGTCTTGTGCGGTGCAAAGGCAACCTCAGCCAGCTCACCATTGAGGTTAAACTGAATATGACTCTTTTGCTTTTTCTCTTGACTCATCAGCTCGATTCGAAAATTCTGATTCATCCTCACGGTTTAGAGAGGGCACTTGTGTCCCCCCACACGAGGCAGACAAGTCTGCTTTCTAAACGAAGCTTAGGAAAAATCTAGCCCACTCGCAAAAAACCTGGCACATTCGCTTTCTGCAGTATATTACCGTCACGAATCCAGCTCAAGCGCATTATAATGCATGCCCAAAGAATTGCCAGGCAACACACCTGTTTGCCGGTCCATGTTACTCTTTCGCCCGAAAAAGTAAGGATTGCCTAGCTCAATAGAAAGGTCACCAATCATGCCTGCTTCCATTGAACTGGAGCGACGCCTCCGTTGGGCCGATGCAGATGCCGCCGGACGCTTACATTTTCCGCGTATCTTCGAAATCATCGAGGAGGCTGAGAGCGAACTTGTGCGTAGCATCGGGTGGCCGATGAATCGAAGCATGGGTTACGATTTTCCTCGCGTGCACTTGGAATGCAGATTCCTTCGGGTTCTCACGCTCGACTCCCCTTTCCGCCTCCGCCTCACCGTTGGCAAGCTGGGACGCACCTCGATCCGTTACGACTATCAAGTCTTCAACGCTGATGAAGAAGTAGCCATTGAAGGGACGATGACGCTTGTGGTTTTACAGAACGGCAAGCCGACGGAGATTCCAGCGACACTACGTGCCGCGCTCGCCAACGAGATTCCACCCGCAGACGAGAATGATAGGCGAGACCAGCCCGCGGGAGCGGGCGAGAGCATAAAGCCTGGGGTGAAGCGAAGCGCAACCCCAGGAAACCCGTAATGAAGAATACCAAAGCCCGCGGACGCGGGCGACAGCCCTGGAATCGCATGAGCTGTCGGCCGCTCCGCGGGCTAATACAATGTCGCGAACCCTACCCTGGGGTTCC
>DATBRN010000141.1:0-26897 GCA_036560225.1 Pyrinomonadaceae bacterium
AGCCCATGAAGGTTGAAGATATGAGAAGGGTGCTCTTCCACGCTGTTCTGTTAATCACGGCGCCATTTATTACGTTCTGTCAGGCAAAAGTGCCCGACTAGTACCGCGCGATGTCGATTGGGCACTCTCAGAAGCGGAGCTTGGAACACCTAGGAAGGGCTTCTCGTTCGTCACCAGTGCGTGAATCGTCCCTAGGTTTTTCTGGCCATAGGTTCGGGTTAATCAAGGTGGGCAAGAATCTCGGATTCGTTTTTCATCGATGAACTGCGAAGCAGTATTTCGTGACCCGCTCAGCGCCCGGTGCCTGCAATAGGTTGTAATCAAATCACAACTTGACAGAGAGCATTGCGGTAGTATGTACCGCTGCAGGACTTCTCCCTCGCCAACTCTTGCGACTGGCAATAGCCCCGCCCCCGCCGACCCCGACATCCTGACTTAACCGGTCAAAAGGAGGCTTTGTAAAGGGTGATCCGGAAGTGTGTTCTGAGCGCATAGGGACCAACACTGTCATCGAGGCAGCTTGCCCGCTGTGCGCAAAACCTGGAGGCAGTAACATGCGCAGTAAACTATTCGCAACCATTCTCATTGTTTGCTTGAGTTCGTTTGGAGTATTGGTTTTCCTTCCGTTGAGGTCCGACCTGGGGTTGAGCTTTGCTCAAAGTGAGGAACCCAATTTGATGGTATTGACGCCGTCGTTTCAGTTTAATGTGTTGAAGCTACCAAGCGGGCTATTGGCGCTTGATAAAACGGTTTCAGCCGGCGGACCTTCATATACCACTCAATTTCATTTGTACATTTCTGATAGCGGTAATCACGTTATTCGTGACTTCAACGCGTCTACGGGTGGTTTATCTACGGTGACCGGAACGCCAGGAACGACCGGCTATACAAATGGCCCCCTCGTATCCGCACTTTTCAATTATCCGACAGGTTTGTCAGGTGAGAATACGACCAGTGCCGTCGTCAATGGCTGTGATCACTGGTATTACCCGCCGTATGGCCACTGCTGCCCCGGTTGTGACCAACCGCACGTCGATCGTTACAACGCCCAGGAGATCTATGTTAACGACTCTCAAAACTTTGTGATACGGAGGATCTGCTTAGGTGATCCTCAAGCAGCAATCGCAGATTGTGTTGGTCAAATGGGAGAGGTAGTCACGGCCTGCGGTAATCATCAAAAGGGCTACGTCAATGGTGACGGTGCGTCGGCATGCTTTGGATCACTTGCTGGACTAACCGCGGGTTCCGCGGGCATTTCTTACATTGCTGATGCAGAGAATCACGTAATTCGATCATGGGATGGAACTAATGTCTATACAATCGCCGGCACGGGACAGCCAGGATTCGTGGACGGTTCCAGTGCTGTTGCGAAGTTTATGGTGCCTGGTAAGACAACTCAAGATGCCGCCGGATATACCTACGTAGCAGATATCGGCAATAACGCCATTCGTCGAATTGATGGCGGAAGTAATGTGATCACTTCTGCCGGAGCTGGTCCGCTTGGACAGGGCTTTGTGAACGGACAGGGTTCTCAAGCCAAGTTTTACCGGCCAACTTCCATCGTTTTCAATCCCGCGGATAACATGATGTATATCGCAGATTCCCACAATAATGTTATTCGCCGGATGGATTCATCTGGCAACGTTACCACTTACGCAGGCACGGGCACACCGGGATTGATGAACGGGTCACTGTCAGAGGCACAGTTTGACAAACCGGTTGACCTGGTCATCCACAACGGATTTATGTACATAAGCGACAGTATGAATAACGTCATTCGTCGCATTGACATGGTGAACGGCATCGTAACGACATACATATCATAGAAAGGAGTGGGTCTCGCAATGCTTAAGCTTATCGCAAATCATCGACTCGGATTAATAATGATCCTGGTAATAGTGTTCTGCGCTTCATGCGCGGAGGGTCCGCCGGATTTCCAACGCGGAATAAGATTCTTGTCTTTCTTTGACGTTGTTGATACTCCGCCTGCCAACCCAGTGCACTTGATGTCAATACCTCCAAACGCGATCACTGTGTCGGGAGTTCTTAATTTCGGCGATATGCGTTCACCCTTAGGACCCCCGAGCCCTGCAAGTGGGAGTGACCCAGATTTCGCTGGTGAAACGGACAAGTTCGGCGTTAGTGATCATAAGGACATAAGGGATAATGCAGTATGGGACATCCAGGCAAACTATAGTGGCGCGATTCCCGGATGCGGAGTCAAACTACAGGATTTCAACATCCCGCAGGGTGGTGCGCACATTTATGCGGTTTGTTACATTAAGGGGTAACGATGCGCAACCTAATCCGCATCAGTTGCATTTGCGGTGGGCTGGCATTGGTACTGGTCCTTGGTAATTATGTCCGCCGTTCTCTTCAACCAAAACCGGCGGAGGTAATCGTTTTCTCAGTTATTGGCAATCGGCCCTTTGCGGACTCCATCTTATCGATATGGCCCGATGGTTCGCGTGTTGACCGCCTGCTCAGCCCAAAAGCCGATAGGAGTTATCTAGGGGCTTCGGGCAATTCGCTAATGAATTGCCTCGTAGTCGTGGTCCACGAAAATATAGATTCCAAGCGGACCGAGAATCACCTCTATCTTTATGATCCAGGCTCCGGCGCGTGGCAACGACTAGCCACGATGGAAGGAGCGGAAGGATACGGAGCGCTCTCACCCGATAATTCCCGTGTTGTCTTTGAATTCGAACCTAAAACTATGGCGGGTGAGAAGCATGGTCAGGGTCGCCTATGGATGGTGGAGCTGCCTTCGGGACAAACAAAGAAACTGACTACCAACGACGAAGAAGGCACTTGGGACACACTGCCAGCGTGGCGACCAGATGGTGAAGAGATCACTTTTCTTCGCTGTCGGCTAACTCAGACGGGAGTCCTAACTAAGCTGATGCGCGTTTCGCGGGAAGGTGGGGAACCAGCTGTTCTCGCTGGGGGAATGGTTGACGCTTGTTATTCACCGGACGGCAAGCGGATGGCGATGGTCGCTGCCGGAGGATTGCAGATTTGGGATCCAGTGAAAAACGAACAAAGACTAATTGTTCCTTGGGACACCTTGCCGAATCATAAATACTTGGCAGCGGGTCTCACGTGGTCCAAAACGCTGAATAAGATCGCGTTCGGTACCTTAAATCAGCGCACCGGCGAATCGGAATTGTGGACCGTTTCCAGCGAGGGTATCGACGCTAAGAAGATTTATAGCACGGAGCGCGGGAGAATAAGCTTTCCTGCCTTCATAAAAACCAAATAATTACCTAGGCCATGCGCCGTAGGTACTAAGAACGCATTGCGAAGCTCGAAACCCACCGCCGGTGAAATAAGTCCGACACGTCAAGCTAAGCCAGTTTACGCTTGTTTCGTCCCCGCTTTGACGTCGTTATCTGCATCACGAAACAGGATCACCGGTAAGTCTTGCTGATCCGACAGTTCGCATACTTTGCACAGGCTTCCATCTTGGAGAGATATTACCAGAAAAAGCGAACATGCTTTGTGAGAGCCGCCGACGTCAGGAGGTGTGGGCTCCGAAGGCAAGAAGGATCTAAACTGAGCCTTGTCTAGAAGAAGGCTCAGTCCGTCGCTGCGTTCAGAAAAAGTGAACACAACCATATTGGCGGTCACGGCACTAACTGTGGCCCGAGAAAACACACGTAAGCTTTGCCTGTGAATAGCAAGACTTAAGCGAGATGACGAAATCTTCCATCGTCTGAGATGGTCGATGGCTGTTTCACGCGATATATCCATGTGCTAGGGTTTGCGCTGGACAAAGTATACGGAAATCGTCGACGAAGTACTTCCGCCGATTAAGCCGAATTTGTTTGGCGCAATTCTTTCGCTATCGCGTCAAGGTGTCAAGCACGAGGGAATTCTGATTCCTGCGGAACCAGCTGGGTCGAGCTGTTACAATTGTGGAACTTCGAGCTTGAGTATTGGAGTCTAATTTCTCGAGAAACGTGTTCCAACCGAAGAGCGATCTTAGTTAAAAACTACCACACTGGTAGTTTTGTAGTTCCTAGGATTGTTCCACTTATCAATGCCCATCGAGATCGAAAAGAAGTATCGCCTTTCGAAAAAGCAACGGGAAGAAGTGTTGCAACGTTTGCCGAAAATTGGCGCCAAACGGAAAGGCGAAGAGTTTGAGGTGAACACGCTTTATGCTGGTGACACGCTCGAGCTTGGTCACTCAGTGTTGCGACTCCGCCGCGTTGGCAAGCAGGCAGTTCTAACCTACAAAGAACGCTTCCCCACCAGTTCGACGATCAAACATCAACGCGAAGATGAGACCCGCGTCGACGATCCTCAAGCTATGGAATTGATTCTGGAGGCTCTGGGGTTCACTCCGGCGCTGGTTTATGAAAAGCGTCGCGAAACGTGGCGGATCGGGAAAACAGAAATTGTGATCGATGAATTACCGTTTGGCTTGTTCATGGAAATCGAAGGTACAGAGCAGGAAATACGAGAGGTCGAAAGCAAACTCGCAATTAAACGTTTGAAATCAGAAGCAGCAACGTATCCCCAGCTTGCACTGAAACACGGGACCAATCGCGACGGCATCACCGAAGCACGGTTCCGTAAAGAAGAGTAAAGCGAACTGTCAGTTCGCGTTCGCACCCAGGAAGCTATGTTTCCCTAGCAGAAGGCCGTGTTCCACGAACGCAAACTAACAGTTTGCTTTACATAAAAAAAGCGGCCTCACCCAACTTGGGGCGAAGCCGCCTGGTTAGTTCGACGAGCGGTCGAAATTACATTCCCATTCCACTCATTCCACCCATGCCGCCCGGCATTGCGGGGCCACCTTTTTCCTCTTCAGGAATCTCGGAAACCATCGCTTCCGTAGTCAGCATGAGACCGGCGATTGAAGCAGCATTTTGCAATGCAGTACGCGTAACCTTGGCAGGATCGATGACGCCCGCCTTGACGAGGTCCTCGTAAACTTCGGTTTGCGCATTGAAACCCAAGTTGTCGTTCTTTTCAGAGCGAACACGCTCAACAACCACGGCTCCTTCTTTGCCGGCATTTTGAACGATCTGGCGCAGAGGCTCTTCGAGAGCGCGGCGAACGATGTTCACGCCAATTTGCTCATCCGCATCACCTTCGCCGTCCCGGTTGATCTCAAACTTCTCGAGGGCCTTGGAAGCGCGAACCAGAGCAACACCACCGCCTGGTACGATACCTTCCTCGACCGCTGCGCGCGTTGCATGCATCGCATCCTCAACTCGCGCTTTCTTCTCCTTCATCTCGGTCTCAGTGGCAGCACCGACCTTGATTACGGCGACGCCGCCAACGAGTTTCGCGAGGCGCTCTTGAAGCTTCTCACGATCGTAGTCGGAAGAAGTCTCTTCGATTTGAGCCCGCAGGGTCTTGACGCGACCTTCGATGTCGCTCTGCTTGCCTGCACCTTCGACAATGGTCGTATTGTCCTTGTCGATAGTGACTTTCTTCGCGCGTCCAAGATCTTCAAGCTTGACGTTCTCCAGTTTGATTCCCAAATCCTCGCTAATGACCTTGCCACCTGTAAGGATCGCAACATCTTCAAGCATCGCCTTGCGACGATCACCGAAGCCTGGCGCCTTAACAGCGGCAATGTTCAGAGTTCCGCGAAGTTTGTTAACAACGAGTGTCGCCAGCGCTTCGCCTTCGACGTCCTCGGCGATGATCAGCATTGGCTTGCCCATTTTGGCTACTTGCTCAAGCAGCGGCAGCAGATCCTTCATCGAGCTGATCTTCTTCTCATGAATAAGGATCAGCGGATTCTCGAGCACAACTTCCATGCGCTCCGGATCGGTAACGAAGTAAGGGCTGAGATAGCCGCGATCGAACTGCATACCTTCGACCACTTCGAGTGAAGTGTCCATTGTCTTCGACTCTTCAACCGTGATCACGCCATCTTTGCCGACCTTATTCATTGCTTCGGCAATGATGTTTCCAATGGTCGAATCGCCGTTTGCAGAGACTGTTCCGACTTGAGCGATCGCATCGCCCTTAACAGGCTTTGCCAAACGCTTGATCTCTTCAGTCGCACGCTCTACTGCTTTGTCGATACCCCGCTTGAGGGCCATCGGATTGGCGCCCGCAGCTACTGTCTTCACGCCTTCGCGGAAGATAGCCTGGGCGAGCACGGTTGCGGTGGTTGTTCCGTCGCCGGCGACATCGGAGGTTTTGGAGGCAACTTCACGAACCATTTGCGCGCCCATGTTCTCGAGCGAGTCCTTCAGCTCGATCTCCTTCGCTACGGTAACGCCGTCTTTGGTAATGGTCGGTGAGCCAAATTTCTTATCGATTACCACGTTACGTCCCTTGGGGCCGAGCGTGATCTTCACTGCGTCAGCGAGTTGATTGATTCCGCGCAGAATCGCCGCGCGTGACTCCTCGCCATGAACTACTTGCTTTGCCATTTCTCTCTTTTCTCCTGCTCAAATATTGTGATTGGAAACAAAAAAGCGGCTGAGTCAAAAAGACTACTTGCCGCCCTTCTTGGTACCGCTAGCTGCGCCCGCGCGTTCGATAATCCCAAGGATTTCATCTTCGCGCATGATTAGCAGCTCTTCACCGTCAATCTTGATTTCAGAACCGCTGTACTTGCCAAATAAGACTCGATCACCCTTTTTCACGTCGAGCGACTGTCTCGTTCCATCTTCCTTGTATTTACCCAAGCCGGCTGCTACGACTTCGCCTTCCTGGGGCTTTTCTTTGGCGGTATCGGGAATGATTATTCCCCCACGAATCTGCTCTCCTTCTTCAATCCTGCGTACGATAACGCGGTCATGGAGAGGCGTAATATTTGTCGACATTGCTTCGATGTTCTCCTTTCAGTTTCCCTGTAAAAGTAAGCGTTTTTTAGAAATTAAGACTTCCGGCGGCCCAATATATTTAGCACTCTGCATTGATGAGTGCTAAAGAATAAATCGTTGACAGGATGATTGTCAACTTCAGGCGGGCAGTAACAGGTTCTAGCTTACGAAAACTGTAGGGCGACACTCAGTACCCAGACAAATTTCCCAATTGCACCGTTTAGAAAGGGCACTTGTGCCCCGCCCCGGGGCGGCAGACAAGTCTGCTTATTAAACGGACGACTTAAAAAATGAGATTTACGAAAATCGTGTGAAATCAATGAGTTCCGGCCCTGGCACTACGGGCGAGGGGTCGCTTCACCTTCTGGTACTGGGCGACGCGCTTCGCAATGGTGTTCCGGTGGATGCCCAGCGCCTGGGCAGTCTTTGAAAGATGGTCTTTGTTTCGGGAGAGGGCCTTCTTGATGTACAGCTTCTCGAACTCGCTAACCGCTTCGGCAAGCAGAATATTTCCATCAAGCATTTCGTCGATCAGGGCTTCAAGTCTGGCGCGCATGTCTCGTCAATTCCAGGAAGAAAGTGAATTGAGCAAAGCCTCAGAGCTCTTCTCCTGTTAGCAGGCGGTAGGCTTCCAGGTAACGATCGGTTGTGGCCGTGGCAACATCGAAGGGAAGTGGCGGAGCGGGTGGTCGCTTGTCCCACGCCAGCGTCTCCAAATAATCACGAACAAACTGCTTGTCGAACGAAGGTTGTGATTTACCCGGACTATAACTCTCCGCCGGCCAGAATCGAGAAGAGTCTGGGGTCAGGGCTTCGTCAATCAAGATTATTTCACCGTTCTGATCACGTCCAAATTCAAACTTGGTGTCGGCGATTATGATTCCCCGGCTGCGAGCGTAACTTCGTGCTGTGTCGTAAAGACGCAATGAAGTTTCGCGCAGATAGTTTGCGGTTTCGGTGCCCACCATCTCGCGCACCTGTTCTTCAGTTATATTTTCGTCGTGTCCTTCTTCCGCTTTAGTAGACGGGGTAAAGATCGGTTCCGGGAGTTCGGCAGATTCAAGAAGATTTTCCGGAAGCTTGTGGCCGCAAACCTCACCAGTGCGCAGGTAGTCCTTCCAACCTGAACCTACAAGATAGCCTCTGACAACACACTCTACTGGAAAAACGCTCGTTCTCCGCACCAGCATTGAGCGCCCCTTAAGATTCTCCGCCCGCTGAACCGGTTCCGGCATTCGTTCCGTATCGATTGTAATGAGATGGTTCGGGACAATGTCTGCGAGTCTTTCGAACCAGAACTTCGAAAGCGACGTCAAAACTTCACCTTTGCGCGGGATCGCTGTCGGCAGGATGCAATCGAAAGCTGAGATTCGATCAGTGGCGACAATCAAAAGGCGATCGTCATCAATTGCATAGACGTCGCGCACTTTCCCACGTTTTACTAACTTCAGATCAGGCAGGGTTGTTTGTAAGAGCGTAGCGGCATTCATCGTCATAGCTTTGACTTACATCTGATCCTAACGCGAAGTTCGAACAGATTGTTTGAGAAGGGGCGAGCGAAGATTCTGCTCGCCGAAAAAAGCTTTGTCAAGAAAGCGACAGTTTTAACTTCAGCACGTCAAGATACAGCAACCAGACTCGAGTTGGTCCGCGATCAATCTCGTAGAATGCTGCTACGTTTTTCAGGCAGCCGGTTTCCGTGTAACAATGGTTCAGCACAAAAATCAGGATCGCGATATGTCAGTGTTGTGGATCAGTTCTACCATTAACGAGCGATTACGTTTCAATAAGATTCTCCTGAGGAGTTGTCGTTATATGAATCATCGTGGTTTTCTTCGGGAGCTCTCAGTACTCTCGTTAGTCCTACTGTTGACGCTCGCGCAGACTTCATTTAGCCGGGCCGCTCCGGATTTTGACCAAGCGCTTCAAACCCTACAACAGTCGCGGCCTTTCCCGCCAACGCAATACATACCGGATCACGACTTCGACACGCGTCATGTCGCTTTGGATCTTCGATTCGACTGGGAACATGAGCAGCTGATGGGTATTGAAACGATGGTCTTCAGGCCTTTGCTTGCAAATCTTAAGAGCATCGAGCTGGATGCGGCGGACATGACGATCGAGTCGGTGAAGTTGCTCAATGGCGGGCCACTCCAGTTTGAGTTTGACTCCACAAACCAAAAACTTCGAATTGCGCTTGGGCGGGCATATCAGCCTGCTGACGAATTGACGATAGTGACTGAATATCACACTAATGGCCCGCAAAAGAACATTCCGGGTTTAGTGGGAGCAGCCCTAAGGTTCATTAAACCCTCCCCTGACGACCCCACTAGACCCAGGCAAATATGGTCTCAGGGGGAGAGTGAATATAACCACTATTGGTTTCCGGTTTACGATCACCCGAATGATTTCTTCACTTCAGAAATTACTGCCACTGTGGAAAAGCCTTTGTCGGTAATTTCTAACGGCAGACTGCTAGGCACGAAAGAGAACAGCGATGGAACGCGCACTTTCCATTGGAAAATAGATCAGCCGCACGCCAGTTATCTCACTTCGATCGTCGTTGGCGAATACACCCCCATAGTCGGTGACTACCAGGGCATTCCGATAATCACCAACGTCTATCCCGATGAGGTCAAAGAAGGCAAAGTGACTGCGGCACGCTTGCCGGAGATGGTGAAATTCTTTTCTGAGAAGACAGGACTGAAATATCCCTACGCAAAATATGCACAAACCATCGCGCGGGATTTCGGCGGCGGCATGGAAAATATTAGCGCGACCACCCAAACGGACAACATGATTCATGACGCGCGGACCGAGCTCGATTCAAACACAGACGGTCTACAGTCACACGAACTGGCACATCAGTGGTTTGGAGACTACGTAACTTGCCGGGATTGGTCCGACATTTGGCTCAACGAGAGTTTTGCCACCTACTTCCAGGCGATGTGGGATGAACATAAGTTAGGTGGCGATGATTTCTTATATTCCGACATCAAGGCAAACCAGGATGCTTACCTCAAAGCCTGGAAGCAGGGTAACCGTCGTCCGATCGTGACGAAGAACTATGCCAACCCTGATTCGGTTTTTGATACCTATGCCTATCCGGTTGGTGGCGCCGTTCTCCACATGCTTCGGAAAACACTCGGCGAAGACAACTGGTGGCGAGCGATAAACTACTATCTCCGCAAATACGCGAACCAGCCGGTAGAGACCGAACAATTTCGGATTGCGATTGAAGAGTCAACGGGTCAGGCAATGGATTGGTTCTTTGACGAATGGCTTTACAAAATGGGTCACCCCATTTTTCGCGTGACGCAAAATTACGATGCCGCGACAAAAGCTCTCAAGCTTTCGGTGGAACAGCTTCAGACCATCGACAGCACTTCGCAGTTTCCTCAGGTCGCGCTTTTTCAGACGCCGGTTGACATAGAGATAAGCACGGCTTCAGGAACTCGGCTCGAGCGAGTTCAGATTCTGCCAAAGAAGGAGCAGACCTTTACGCTCACCGTTGATTCAAAACCGTTACTCGTCAATTTCGACTACCACGATACGCTCATCAAGGAAGTGCAGTTTGACAAAACAACCGAGGAGTTGGCTTACCAGTTGACTCGAGATGAAGACGTGCTGGGACGAGTCTGGGCTCTTCATGAGCTCGCCAGCCGCTTCACCGCTGCGACCATCCCAGAGATCGAACGGCAAAAGATCACGGAGGAACTCGCAAACGTGGCCTCACGTGATAGGTTCTGGGGAGTGCGACTTGATGCAGTAGCTGCACTCGCTAATGCAAAGGACCGGGGAGCTCGTACGGCGCTCGTTGCCGCTACGCGAGATCCAGATGCGCGGGTTCGTGCTCGGGCTGTGACCTCACTGGCAAGTTCGAAGGATCCTTCGCTGGCAGCCTTATACACAAAGTTAATCAGCGACCCAAGTTACGCGGTAATCAAGGCCGCAGCCCTAGCCCTTGGCGAGACCAGAGCTCCGGGCGCGTATGAGGCCCTTGTGAAACTACTCGAGACTTCTTCGTGGCGAAACAACATCAAGATCTCGGGTTTGGCCGGCCTTGTCGCATTACGGGACAAGCGTGCGTTGGACGTCGCCTTCCGTTATTCCGAGAAAGGGAATCCACCTGCGTTAAGAGCGGCGGCGCTCCCGCTTCTGGGCGTAATTGGTGGCGATGATCCCAAGGCGTTCGCTCTGATAGCTGAAACAGCCAGAAAAGCAGTGGCGAGCGGCAACTCCAACCTCGCCACAGCCGCTGGATCGGCGCTCGTGGCGTTGGGTGATCCTCGAGGCCTCGCGGTTTTGGAGGAAATGAGTCAGGTCGAATCGGTCACGCCAAAACTGAAAGAACAACTCGACGAATATCAAGTACTGCTGCGTAGGGTGGTAGCGGCGACCGGCAGTCAGCCATAATCGCCGGTTGGCTGGGTACTTAGAGTCGAGAACGCAGAGAAGTCCAGGAGTATACGCAGCCGATCTGGGACGGGTTAGAAGGGGTTCTAATCCAGTACAGTTTTGGTTGCGGCGGGGGACTTGGCGGGTGGGTGGCAGTTTCTGGAAGAGCAGGTCGCCGACTCCAGTTTTTCGGATTTTGGGGTCTTTTATGTTGAGCCTACAAAACTTAGCTTGAGTTTAGGAGGCTTGTCCTGTAATATTCTTTCGCCCGAGTGGCGTCATACCCCTTGATGCCCACCCTCTAATATCCTGTCTGTCAGTCTCCAACGAGTCATTCTGATGGCAACTACAGCTACTGACAAACAGAAAACGCCCAGAGACAACAATCAACCGGCTGAACCTAGCGAGCGCAAAATTTCACTGCTCATCGTCGAAGACGATGAAAATATTTCGAGCGCTATTAGCGAGTATTTCTCTCGTGCAGGTTATCAGGTAAAGACAGTTGAAGATGGTTTGATGGGTGTAAAGGCGGCCCTGGATGATCCTCCAGACGCCGTCGTCTTAGACCTCATGCTGCCAAAGATGGACGGTTTGGCGGTTTGCAGAGAGCTGAGGGAGAAGGCAGGTCATCTGCCGATCCTAATGCTCACCGCAAAGGACGATGTTGTTGACAAAGTGCTGGGCCTGGAAATGGGCGCGGATGATTACATCACCAAGCCCTTCAGCCTGCGCGAACTTGAGGCCCGGATCAAGTCGGTACTTCGTCGTACGAAAACACCGGCGGGCGCCGATAGCGCGAAAGACGAAGCTCCCATCATTCGCGGTAGGCTACGCATTGATCCGGCAAGGCGAGAAGTTACTATCGGAGAGCGACAGGTTGAGTTGACTCCAAAAGAGTTTGACCTGCTCCGACTCTTCGCAGCGAACCCGGGTAGGGTCTTTCCCCGCAAATACCTGCTTGAAAAGATCTGGGACTACTCGTATGAAGGCTACGATCGGACCATTGATTCACACATCAACCGGTTGCGAGCCAAGATCGAAGAGAACCCGGAAAATCCTCAGATGGTCTTAACCGTTTGGGGAATTGGCTACAAGTTTAGCGACGAACAATAACGTTAAGTTCGTCGTCTCGCCGCACGCCAACTGCCAGCTTAGGTCTCGAGCCCGCATTTGGTTTCCTTCGCCGGCCAGGGCCTGATCAAGGCTAAGCTTCCCGGCAACCTTCACAACATGAAGAATTTTTCGCGACGATTAGCAATTTCTAGTGTGGTCCCACACTCTGCATCGCGGCTGGTTGAAATCAGCCTGGGCGTCGCCCTCGTCCTGTCGTGTGCTGTTGTCGTTTTCTTCTCTCAGGTGGTTTCTCGGGCTCAAAGTTCATCCGTTCAGAGCAAAGTATCCACTGTCTCGGCGCGGCCTTCCGGAACCGGGACAATAGTTTCAATCGCCGCTGACAGTCCGCTGAGTCGAACGCAGAACTGGTGGGACGCCGAAGGTTACCATTTGGTGTTTCCCAACACCGTTCCCGCTGAATCCCTCAAGGCGGCGCGTGGCGTGCGAGTGCGTCGGGTCGGCACTTCGATGGAAGTGCTCTTGCAAACCAAACCGGGCTCGAAAGTTAGCCTTGAGCCTGATGGCAATCTTGTCAATCTCGTCATAGACAAAGCTCTAGAAACGCGTCCTCTCACTGGTGAGGACCAGGATGGTTTCCGCGCCTCAGGGGACTCATCTGGAGAAACCCATACAGCTGGAAATTTGAGTGCTCCCACCGAGCGGAAGTCCGAGCTTCCGCCGGAACCATTTCCGAGGCAGCTTAACTTTACCCCTGCTGATGCCAAGAACTCAGCGGTAGGCATAGTGGCGGAAGATGATGGTCTCGCCGCCTCAATTTTCTCGGGTACGAGCGTCTTCGTCCTTATGGCTTTGGGCTTGTTTGGTCTGCTCGTTTCGCGAAAGTTCAGTACGCCGGATACAGTGCTATATCCGGCTGAAACCTATTTGGCCGATGATGACATCGAATGGGAAGACGTAACTGAAGAACCAATTCTTGATATGCACGATACCAAACATGCTGAACCTCGTTCGAGCCTGGTGAAGTCTGGACCAGCTACTCCCACAAACGGATCATCCCGCCAGCCGGCCGTTCGTATCCCGGTTGCGGGACCCACGTCGCTATACGGGGCCTATCGAATAGATCAGGAAGTCAGCAAGCTGATTCTTGGCGAACCTCATCGCGCAGATGTGCTTGCCTCTCGCGCCATCGATGATCGCCGGGCGATTGAGAATTCTCTAATGAAAGGTCTCAATTCGTTTGACCTGGATGAAGCTGCAGAGCGCAGGGCGCGTCAAGCTTTGGAAGAATATGGCTTCGTAGCTCGCCAATGCGCGCTGTTGCTTCTCGCTCCCGATCCTTTCGATAGAACTTCAGCAGCGCGTTGTCTCGGCGAGATCAAATCCGAAGACGCGTTGCCATTTCTGCTTGAGAGCCTTCACGACCCCGAGTCGATCGTTCGCAACCAAGCTGTCTTGAGTATCGGCGAATTGAAACACCCCTCAGCGATTGGAGCGCTCCTCGACATCGCCAGAACGTGTCCCGATGTCTCGAGTGCCTTATTGAGCCGCACTCTTAGCGCTTGCTCGGTGGAAGGATTGGACTTCTTTGATGTGATGAGTCCGGACCTGGCGCAGCTGGGAATAGGACGCGACATGAGCGTTATTGAGCAGATCACTCATCTCGAACCGTCTGATTTCGTCGAAGAATTGCCGGAAAGTTGCGACGATGAAGAATTGGCCCAGGCTCTGTCGTCATTGGACCACAACGATGCGCAGGAACGTTCCGAAGCATTAAAAACTCTTGCGCAATTTCGATGTCAGAGTTCTGTTGCGGCGATTTCGCGCGTTGCCCGGCACGATCCCGAACCGAACATACGAGCTATCGCTGTTGCCAGCCTCGGTTCAATAGACCATGAGTCCGTGTTCCCGGTCATATTAATCAGCATGGTGGATGACACGCGTGAAGTGAGAGCTTCTGCAGCGCGAGCGCTGAATCGCTTATGCGTCGACCGCGCCGATGCGTATGTCCGCGTCATTGAAACGGGCGATGAAGAAATGATCCGCGAAGTCGCACAAGCGTGTGTACAGGCGGGCATCGTATCTCAGAACCTTGATCGTCTTGCGAGCAGCGACTATCGGCAAGCCTATGAAACATTTTCACTGATTTGCTTGTTAGCTAAAGCCAACATGAATGAACCTGTCTTGAACGCTATCACTGAACATTCAAACCTGGATGTCAGTATTAAGGCAGTTCACTTGCTGGGCTCTACCGGTCAACCCGGATCTGTTGAGAAGCTGCGACAGCTTGCGGCTCGAGGGGATCTCGATCACGAAGTGAAAACAGCAGTTGACGGAGTATTGCACAAGTTGGAGCAAGCCAAGCCTAAGGAAGACGATCAAGTCGAAGCAGGCGAAGCTAATGGTGAACTGAGCGTTGACAGTTCTGAAGTAGAAACCACCGACGACGATGCCGGCTCAGAGATGCCTATGGACTTGCTGCAACCATCTGAGCCTGAACGCGTGCCGCTGTCTGGAAGGGAGCTTGAATTGAAGCGGGATCAATTGGAATTGTGATTCTCTGGACGGCAAGCGCCGAGGATCGGATAATGCCATTGGCGATATCCCTTTCATTGCCCCAATGGAAAACAGATTTCTCAAGGGATTGGTTCTGCAAAGTAAACAGCGCGGCGCACTGCTGGTACTCGTTTGCCTGTTATCGCTTGCCATTACGCCAGGTTCAGCCCAGTCACCTAAGCGCATCACTGCGATGCAACTCGGCGAAACTGTTGATGGATCGCGAGTAACAATTGTTTCAGACTCCGCTTTGACCGACTACGAGGCATTCCGGCGTGGCGATCGCTTCTACGTCAAGATCCCTCTTGCCGAATTAAAGTCAGGGCCGCCCCGCTGCTGCGCGATTGGATTTTCGGATGTTCAGGTGCAAAGAGTGGGCGACAGCGTAATCGTCTCCTTTAAGTTGATGCCCGGGGCTACGGCACGGGTCGATCAACGCTCGAACCGGCTGGACGTAATTTTCTCCGCGCCAGGCAGAACGCTTCGCAGCAACACTGCAAACGCCGGTTCGCCCCGCGGGGCGATCGGCATTCGCGAGCCAGGAACCTCATCGGTTCGAGGGCCCGACGCCGCTGGACCTATGCCGCCGGGTTCAGCAAACGTCTTTCGCCAAAGAGGCCTTACCGAGGGTGAGCGCGTAGCAAACGAAACTCGAGCGCAGCAAAACCTGCGCCAACAACCCAACTCACGCCCTAACTCAAACAGTAGCCCAAACAGCCAGCCGACTACCGGAAGCAATCAAGCCGGTGCCGGAAAGAATCAATCCACTACCGGCAACTCAGGAATCGAGTCACCTTCTCCTGGTTCTTCTTCATCCTCGATTCTTTCGCCGTCAACTCCAGCGAGCCCCTCATTAACAGCTGCAACGCCGGCAGAGTCGGTTAGTTCACAGTCGGCCGTTAGTTCATCAAGCTCATCCGGATCGCCAGTCTCTTCGGGGTGGAAAAGCAGAGGTAAAGCTGCTCTCCAATGGGTCGCAGCGAACCGTCTTGCTACCTTGCTTGGGGCGCTCATCTTATTGAGCCTGATTGTGTACCTTGCGGTAGCCCTCCTTCGGCGGCCGAGGAGGTGGACGAGTGCCAAGCGTGGAAAAGCTTTTAAGGCTCAGCCGAAGGTACAACCTAAATACTCATTGGAATCGGAATTCGATGAGCTGCTTAGTCGTGGTCCGGTCACGCCTCCGGCGTCGAGCAATCTGCAGAACGAGCTTACCAAGAAGCCGGCAACCGCGCCGGCCGTTGTCGTTACTACACCCCCTAATCGCAGCCGAGTGCTGACCAAGCCTTCAATCGCTTCTCCCTCAGCCAGTCGTGAACGCAGCAGCGACGACGAAGAGCGGGAGGTTTTCGAGTTATGACTGCTGAGTCACTGATGAAAAAGTGTGCGGAGCTTGGAATCAAACTTACGCTTAAGAAAGATGATAACAGTCGGCTCCAAGTTGACGCCCCCAAGGGTGCATTAACCGCGGATTTGCGTGATGCACTCGCCGCTCATAAACCTGAACTGATAGCTATCCTAAAGACCGAACAAGAGGCATCCCACCCAACCGAAGCTTCGACTTTCGAGCATCATTCTGAGGTAACAAAAAGTCGAAGACCTACCAGCACTCAAGGAATTTCCCCGGAGGCACGACCCGTGATTCTGCACAACCCACTAACCGGCCCGCCCTCGCATTTTGACGACGCTGAAGACAATAAACGAGTTTCCGGAAGCGACTATGATGACGCAATAAACCAGTTGCGGACAGCTGATTCTCCGGCGGAACGCGCGGCCGCAGCGCGTAAATTGGGAAGCATGCTTAATCCCAAGGCGACTCCTTACTTAATCGCCGCACTTCAGGATGGCGCTCCGGAAGTGCGCAGATCTTCGACCGAGTCGCTTGGTCAGATTGGGGATCCGTCCGCCATTCCTGCGCTCAATGATTTGTTGCTGCGCGAAACAAGCCGCCAACTTCCAGAAGCTGTAATCCGGCACGCCATCAACGCCATCAATATCATGGGAGCCAAGCGTACGTCAGTTCCTGAAAAGCTGGTGCCTCCAGTTACCGAAACACCGAAAGAAAAGACGGAGATGCCTATGCGAACGGTTGCGGAACCGCCTCAGCAAAAAACCGAAAGTCCGGCGGCAAATACGGAAACGGCTGGGCCAAAACGAGAGATTTTTGCCGAATATCTCAAGTCATTTGAAGAGCGACTGTCATTAGCTAATTCGGTAGCGCCGCCCATCCCACCCAGGCCGCTTGCGCCGACCAGCAGTAAATTCGACGACGCTGAGGGACAGTTGCGTCAAGAAGAAGAAGCACTACGAAGAGCGGCAGATGCGTTAGACCGGAAACGTGCGGAAGCCGAAATCGCGCGCGCGAAAGCCGAAGAAGAAGCGCGCATTAGAGCGGAAAGCGAAGCGCAGATCCGAATGGAGATCGAGATTCGCATTCGCGCCGAGGAAGAGGCCCGGAGACGAATGGCCGAAGAAGCTGCGCGACAAAAGTTTGAGGAAGAAGCTCGCCTAAACGCGCAGCAAGAAGCTCGTCGTCGAGCGGAAGAGGCCTTTCCTCGTGGTGAAGAGGCAGCACGTTTTCGGTTGGAAGCCGAAACATTCCGAAAGGCTGCGGAAGAACTCGCCCGCAAACGGTCCGAAGCAGAGGCTGCTCGGAAGCTTGCGGAAGAGCAGGCGCGTTTGAAAGCGGAACACGAGGCTAAGCTAAGGGCCGAAGAAGAAGCGTTGGCGCGGGCCGCAGAAGAAGCTCGCCGCCAGGCAGAGGAAGAGATGCGGCGGCGGGTAGAGGAAGAAATTCGTCGTCGCGCGGAAGCCGAAGCGCAATCGCAGGCGGCTGAGGAAAATCGGTTGAAAGCTGCGGTAGAGGCGCGTTTTTTTGCAGAAATGGAAGCAAAGCGTAAGGCAGAGCAGGAAAGGCAGCGTGGAGGAGAAGAAGAGCTTCTGATTCGCGCCGCCCGCGAGACCCAGCGAGGTGAAGAGGAAGAGCGTGCCCACCGAGAAGTTGAGAAGCGTCATCGTGCCGAGGAAGCTCGTCTTCGCATGGAGCAGGAGATGCTCATGAAAGTGGCGGCTGATTTGTCACGCCGTCGCGCTGAATTGGAAGTGGCTCGACAGAAGGCTGAGGCTGAAGCGTTGCTACTCCTTGAAGCCGAGGAGCGCGCGAGGGCTGAAGATGAATCACGCCGCCAAAAATTAGCTGAACGGCAGCAACGTGAATTCGAGGAGAGACGGCGAGCCGAAGAAGAACAGCTTGCGGAAGCGCGTCGACGCGCCGCTGAAGAAAGACAGAGGGCGGCAGAACTCGCTCGCCTGCAAGCTGAAGAAGAAGAGCGCCGCCTTGAGGAGCTTGAGTCAGTTAGGAAAAAAGCGGCAGAAGAAGCGAAACAAAGGGCGGAGAAGGAGCAGCGGATTAAGGCCGAGATTCTCGCGCTGAGTAAAGCTGAAGAAGAGCAGCGTCTTCGCATTGAAGCTGTAATCCGACGACGGACTGAAGCTCAAGCGCTTCTAAAGGACCAGGAAGCCAGGGCCGAGGAAGAGACACAAAAGGTCGCTGAAGAAATTCGGCTAAAAGCTGACGAACAAGCACGTCGACGTGAAGAAGTCGAAGCACGCTTGAGAGAAGAGGTTGCTCGGCTGCAAGCTGAACAAGAAGCTCGGGCCAGGACAGAAGAAGAAGCCCAACGGTTGGCTGAAGAGACTCGCCTGAAGGCTGAAGAAGAATCTCGCCGCCGTGCGGAAGTAGAAGCTCGCTTAAAGGAAGAGGAAGCCCGACTGCAAGCCGAGCGCGAAGCTCGTGCCATGGCGGAAGAGCAAGAGTCAAGGCTTAGCGAGGAGTTTCGTTTACGCGCCGAGGAAGAATCGCGCCTTCGAGCCGAAGCGGAGGAGCGCCTGAAGGAAGAACAGTCCCGACTGGAAGCGAAGCGCGAAGCGCGCGCTAAAGCGGAAGAAGCTCTTCGGTTGGCCGAAGAGAGTCACCTGAGCGCTAAAGAGGAAGCGCGTAGCCTTGCGGAAGCTCAGGAGCGTTTAAGAGAGGAAGCTCGCTTCCAGTCGAACGAGGTAGATCTGCTGGAGCGTCTCGATGAGACTCCTCAGCTTGAACCGATCGCGCCTGAATCTTCTTTGCCGAACTTCTCCTGGAAAGATAGCAGGCTCGAACGGAAAGAAGATAAGGTCGCTGGTCAACCGGCCAAAGAAGCTTCCGTTAGCTACAAGGAGGAGTCCCCGTTTATTCCCATCCCTCCCCAGAAAGGGCCTTCCAAAGAGATCGAACTTCTGTTTGAAGAGAAGGGACTCGAGTCCGTGGAATCCGACTCGGGTATTCCTTCGGACACTTTGAGGCGACTTGGCAGCAAGGAACCTCTCGAACGCGAAGCAGCGCTGGCTGAGGTCGTGGGCGTTGGCGGTGACGAGGCTTTTCGTTACATAACCCGTGCCTTTGATGATCAATCGGCAGATGTTCGTAACGCTGCAGCGCGCGCGCTTTATGATCTGCAACCGGACCGTGCGGCCACCTTTACGAAAGCCCTTCGTGAAGGCACGCCCGAGCGCCGTCGCAAGATCGGACAGGCGCTTGCCGGTTCCGGACTTGCCAAAGAAGCTGTCCGCAACCTTACCGGGGAGAGCCGCGAGAAGACCTACGACGCATTTTCGTTGCTCTTTCTGATGGCCAAGGCTGGTGAAGTTCAACCACTGATGCAGGCTATCGAAGACTATCCCAACGTCGAGGTTAGAATTGCCGTAGTTAAGCTCCTCGCTCTTAGCGGCCAGCCGGAAGTGGTTCCGGCATTTCGTCGCCTTGCCGTTCGCGGTTCGCTTCCTTCGGAAGTGCGCTCGGCGGTAATGGAAGCGATCTACCAGATTAGCAGCCAGAGTCGTGAAAGCGCGCCCTCAGCGGCGTAAAGAAAAAGGGTAAAAGGGCAAGGGCTAACGGGTAAAAGGGCAAAGGGTAACGGGTAAAAGGGTAAAAGGGTAAAGGGGACAAAGGGTAAAGGGGACAAAGGGTAACTGAGAAATACTTAGGTCAAACGATGGGCCCTGGAGTGAAGAGCAACTTTCCCCCAGGGCCTTTTCGTTTTTCCCCTACCCTTTTCCCCTTTTCCCCTTTTCCCCTTTCCCCCTTTTTCCCGTTCTCCTTTACTTTTCCTGCTTTTCACTATTTACGATTTACCATTTACTATTTACCGCACCGGATCACTATTTACCGCACCGGATCACTGTTTACCGCACCGAAATGCCATTCAAGCTTCATTCCACCTATCAGCCCAAAGGCGATCAACCACAAGCTATCGAAACGCTTGTGCGAGGATTTAACGACGGCATCAAAGACCAGGTCTTGCTCGGAATAACCGGTAGTGGAAAGACTTTTACTGTTGCGAGTGTCATTCAGAGAATCCAGCGACCAACTTTGGTTCTTGCCCACAACAAGACTCTGGCGGCTCAGCTTTACCAGGAATTCAAATCACTCTTTCCGGAAAATGCAGTCGAATATTTTGTCTCTTACTACGACTACTACCAGCCTGAAGCTTATATGCCCGCTGGTGACGTCTATATCGAAAAGGAGGCCATCGTTAACCAGGAGATCGATCGCCTGCGAATGTCGGCGACCCGCGCGTTGTTTGAGCGTCGTGACGTGATTGTGGTCGCCAGCGTCTCCTGTATCTATGGCCTTGGCGATCCGGATGCTTATTACGGCATGCTGCTTTTTCTTGAACCGGGAACGCGCATCAAGCGCGAAGCGTTACTGCAAAAACTGGTTGAGTTGCAATATGAGCGCTCCGATGTAAATTTTCAGCGCGGCACCTTTCGCGTTCGCGGTGACGTCGTAGAAATATATCCGAGTTACCAGGATCAGGCTTTTAGGATTGAGTTGTGGGGCGAAGAAGTGGATTCGATTTCCACGATCGATCCTCTGCTCGGTGAGGTGATAGAGAAACAAACCTCGCGTGTGCCCATCTATCCGAAGACCCATTACGTAATGTCCAGGCCCACGATCAAGCGGGCACTGAAATCCATCAAGGAAGAACTCGAATGGTGGGAGCCCAAGCTTATCACCGAAGGCAAGCTTCTCGAAGCGCAGCGTCTGCACCAGCGCACCATGTTTGACCTTGAACTGATCAAAGAAATGGGCTTCTGCCGCGGTATCGAAAACTATTCGCGCCATCTGACCGGAAAAAAACCCGGCGAGCCACCGCCCACGCTTCTTGATTATCTGCCGCGCGACACGATGATGGTGATCGACGAGTCGCACCAGAGCGTTCCCCAGATCGGCGGCATGTTTGAAGGCGACCAGTCGCGTAAACGCACGCTCGTCGAATATGGGTTCCGTTTACCATCGGCGCTTGATAATCGCCCGTTGAACTTCAAGGAATTTGAAGCACGCATCGGGCAAACCGTTTACGTTTCGGCAACTCCTGGACCTTACGAGTTAACGAAGTCCGGAGGTGAAGTTGTTGAGCAGATCATCAGACCAACCGGATTATTAGATCCGGAAGTTGAAGTTCATCCGGTAAAAGGTCAGATAGATCATTTGCTCGAAGAGTGTCGGCAGCGTGCGGAACGTCATGAGCGCGTACTGGTAACAACGCTGACCAAGAGGATGGCGGAGGATCTGACGGAATACTTCACTGAGGTTGGCGTCCGCGTTCGTTACCTGCATTCGGATATTGAAACTCTCGAGCGCATAAAGATTTTGCGTGACCTTAGGCGCGGAGAATTTGATGTTCTGGTGGGCATCAATCTCTTGCGCGAGGGACTGGACCTGCCCGAAGTTTCGCTGGTAGCTATCCTGGACGCCGACAAAGAAGGGTTTCTGCGCTCGGAACAGTCGCTTATCCAAACAATTGGACGCACGGCGCGCAATTCGAGGGGCAAGGCGATACTCTACGCTGACCGCATGACCGATTCGATGAAACGTGCCATTGACGAGACGCACCGCCGTCGTTCGATTCAGGAGGCATACAATGAAGAGCAGGGAATCACGCCGATGACGATTGTGAAGCCCATCGAGTCGACCTTGATTACAGCTTCCGAAGCCGACTACTTCAAGGTCCCGACCGAGCTGGATGACATCGAAGATTATTCGCCGGCAAACCTCGAAGCCACGATAACAAGACTTGACGCTGAAATGCGTGGAGCTGCTAAACGCTTTGAGTTTGAGCGAGCCGCGGAGCTACGCGACCGGATCAAGGTTTTGCGCCAGCGCGAACTGCAGCTGGCGTAGAAAAATTGCCGGAGAGCCACAGAGAGTCAAGGAATGATTCAACGTGAAAACCTCAGGGTTGGGAAGGGTGGCTTGCCCCCGCCCTACTTGAGTGCTATTCAACGAGCGGGGGTAAACCACCCTTCCCAACCTGCGAGATTTGATAAGTTGACTCAGGCCTTTTAGCTTGAGTGCTTTTTCATCTTTGTGTTTCTGTGGCACTGAGTCCCATGTTAACCAAGACCAACCCCGACGAAATCCAATCGTTTCTCTCCGACGCGAGTCACATGAGGGACGGTCGTGCTGAGAGCGTCGTCTTTCCCGAGAGCGCGGAAGAAGTGGCGGAGGTTTTGCGCGGAGCAACGCGCGACCAAACGCCCGTGACCGTTTCCGGAGCCGGCACAGGAACTGTCGGCGGTCGCATCCCTTACGCCGGGATTGTTCTCGCTACGGATAAATTGAACCAGATTAAGAGTATTGTTCACGAGGATCCTTGCGGTAGCGCAGTAGCTGAGGCGGCTGTCCGGCTCGCTGACCTGCAGCGCTTCGTCGAGTCGGAGAATCTTTTCTATCCGCCCGATCCAACCGAGCGTAGCTGTTTTCTCGGCGGCACAATCGCGACAAACGCTTCCGGGGCGCGCACCTTCAAGTATGGGCCGACGAGGAATTACGTGCAGCGGCTCAAGATTGTATTGGCGACCGGAGACGTGATCGACCTTCGCCGGGGTGAATTACATGCGGAAGCAGGCGGACGAATTGAAATTCCACTGCCGTCCGGAAACAGGATAAACGCGCAGTTGCCCGCTTACGATATGCCGCAAACGCGCAAGCATGCGTCTGGCTATTACGTGGCGCCGGAGATGGACCTGCTTGATCTCTTTATTGGTAGCGAGGGCACACTCGGTGTTATCACTGAGATTGAGGTGGCATTGCTGCCGAGACCACAAGGTTTATTGAGCGGAATCGTGTTCTTCAGTTCCGAGGATGACCTCCTCGCTTTTGTTCGCGAGGTTCGAGAACTGTCCCTCCTCAACCGCCGGCCAAGAGACGGGGAGGTAGGCCGATTAGGACCGCTGATGGAGAAAGCCTTGGAAGTGACTGCGCGGCTACCCGATCAGCGGATTGGCGATCAGGATGCAACCAGGAATGCGATCGATGCACGCGCGCTGGAGTACTTCGATAGCGAGTCGCTTAGGTTCTTGCGGCAGAAATATGAAGCGATTCCATCTGAGGCGCTGGGAGCGATCTTCTTCGAGCAGGAGACAACTCTGGCAACGGAAGACTCGGTGATGACGGGCTGGCTCTCGTTGCTTGAACAGCATCAAGCGCTGACGGACAACTCGTGGTTCGCGACGAATGAACAGGACCAGGCCAAGCTGCGTGAATTTCGTCATGCCTTGCCCGTGCTGATGAACGAGTGGTTCGCGCGTCATAATCAAAAAAAGGTTTCGACGGACATGTCAGTTCCGGACGAGGCGTTTCCGGGGATGTTGCGCTTCTATCAGGACGTCCTTCGAACGAGCGAACTTCGCTATACAATCTTCGGCCACATTGGCGATAACCACGTTCACGTCAATATTCTGCCTCGGAACGACGACGAAGCGACGAAGGCGAGAGATATCTATTTACGGTTCGTGAAACGAGCAGTTGAAGTTGGCGGAACCATATCGGCGGAACACGGCATCGGAAAACTCAAGCGAGAGTACTTGCGGTTGTTATACAGTGAAGAGCGCCTACGCGAGATGGCAGCACTTAAGCGTGCTTTTGATCCAGCGGGAATACTTGGGCGAGGGAACATCTTTTCTGAGGAATATCTCTGATTGTTGTTTGTCAGTAGTCAGTTGTCCGTAGTAGGGTTTCGCGATCGCTGTCAGTCCGTGGTCCGTTGTCAGTTGTACGCAGTAAGGTCCCAGCCTGGCGAAAGCAAATACTGACGACTAACCCCTGACAACTGACAACCGACAACTGACCACTAACCACTGACCATGTTTCGTTTTACTACGGCTGGCGAATCACACGGTCCCGCTCTCGTCGCTATTGTCGAGGGCCTACCCGCCGGTTTACCGGTTGACATCGCACAAATTAATCACGAGCTCAAGCGGCGCCAATGGGGTTACGGTCGCGGTGGCCGGATGAAGATTGAAAAGGACCAGGTCGAAGTTCTCAGCGGCGTTCGCCATGGACTGACACTTGGATCACCAATCGCCTTAATGATCGAAAACAAGGACTGGTCAAACTGGACGGAGGTGATGAATGCCGAACCGCGCGAAATCGCTCCTGAAAAGTCGCGGCGCTTGAAGCGCCCACGCCCGGGTCATGCCGATCTGGCGGGCGGCCAAAAGTATGACGCGCGCGATCTGCGTAACATTCTTGAACGTGCGTCGGCACGTGAGACCACCGCTCGGGTTGCCTGCGGCGGGCTGGCAAGGCAGCTATTGACTTCGTTCGGCATTGAGATTCGCAGCCATGTCATTCAGCTCGGCGGTGTTCCGGAGAAGCCCCTGGAACTAACGTGGAACGAAGTGGCGGCGATTCCCGAGGATGCGCCTTTGCGTTGCGCCGACGTGAAACTACAACAGCAGATGATGGAGTTGATTGACGCAAAGCGCGAAGCCGGGGACACACTAGGCGGAGTTTTCGAAGTCGTCGCTCGTGGAGCTCTTCCGGGACTGGGTTCGCACACTTCCTGGGATTTGAAGCTCGACGGCCGGCTCGCGCAGGCCGTCATGTCGATACCGGCCGTGAAAGCCGTTTCGATAGGCGCGGGAAGCGAAGCCAGCGCGTTGCCTGGATCGGAAGTTCACGATGAGATCGCGTACAACAACGAGACGAAAGAGTTTATACGCGAAACGAATCGTGCGGGTGGTCTCGAGGGTGGCGTAACCAACGGCGAGGAGATCAGGATTCGCGGTCACCTGAAACCTTTATCGACCCTCCGCCGTCCCTTGCGTTCAGTCGACATCGATACGAAGCAGGAGGAGCTGGCAGCTTTTGAGCGTTCAGACATCACCGCGGTGCCCGCGGCCGGCGTCATTGGTGAAGCAATGATGGCGCTCGTCTTGGCGGCAGCCATGCGTGAAAAATTTGGCGGCGACAGTTTGGGCGAGATGAAGCGCAACTTTGAAGGCTATCGCGAACAATTACGTGGTTACTAGTAGAATCGACTGGCGCATGCAGCGTTGGGCATTCAAGTTCTTCAAGGGGTGGGAAATCAGATAATGGCTTTAATGGAAATCGTAAAGTGGCCGCACCCGATACTGGATTCACCGGGTGATCCGGTCACGGATTTTGGCGACGCACTGAAAAAACTCGTCAGCGACATGTTTGAGACGATGTATTCAGCGCCAGGCGTAGGACTCGCGGCCGTGCAGGTCGGTGTCTCGAAGCGACTTTTTGTGATGGACTGCTCTGGTGGAAAAGACCCCGACCAACGCGTGGTGATGATTAATCCTGAAGTCATTCACGTTGAGGGTGAACAGAATGGTGAAGAGGGTTGTCTCTCATTTCCCGGAATCTTTACTCCTGTCGAGCGAAGCTTGCGAGCTGTCGTGCGTGCGCATGACATTAATGGAAACGAGTTTGAACTTGACGATACCGAGCTCACTGCCCGCTGCATGCTCCACGAAACCGATCACTGCGATGGCATAGTGTTTCTGGATAAGATGAGTCCCCTCAAACGCGAGTTGGTGAAGCGCAAGATCAGGAAGCTGCAAAAGGCAGGGAAGTGGACGTGAAGGCCAGGAGCAGAAGGCAGAAGGCAGAAGGCAGTAAGATCATTTTCCATTTCTCATTTCACATTTTTCATTTGTTATTGCCGGAAGTCGGTTGCCGTGCGAACAAATCATCAAGCAGTCTTGAAACACCGCCGTTTAGAAAGCGCACTTGTGCGCCCCCGCGCGGCGGGACACAAGTGTCCTCTCTAAGCGGAGCGCTAATGGACTGTGGCGCCAATGACAAATGAAAAATGTGAAATGAGAAATGGAAAATGATCTAACTGCCTTCTACCTTCTACCTTCTACCTTCTGCCTTCTGCCTACTGCCTACTGCCTTCTGCTTTCTGTCTTCTGCGTGTGATACTATTTCAAAAAACCTTCATTGGAGTCAGTTATGTCAACCGAATTTCGTAACGAACTGCTTACCGATTTCAGCAAACAGGAAAATGAGCAGGCGATGCGGTCCGCGCTCGAGAAAGTCAGAACTGAGCTGGGCCATGAATATCCATTGGTGATTGGCGGCGAGCGCATCACGACCGACGCCAAACTCGACAGCATTAATCCGGCTAATCGCACGCAAATAGTTGGTCGCTTCCAGAAAGCGACGAAAGAACTCGCCAATAAGGCTGTCGAATCGGCCTACGAGGCCTTTCAAACCTGGAAGAACACCAGCCCGCAGGAACGCGCTGAATTGTTGTTCCGAGTGGCCGCGATTCTGCGGCAGCGGAAGGATGAACTTTCGGCCTGGATGATTCACGAAGTCGCGAAGACCTGGCCCGAGGCTGATGGCGACACGGCCGAGGCGATTGATTTTCTCGAGTTTTACGGACGTGAGATTCTGCGGTACGCAGGCGATCAACCTCTAGTCAAGATCGCGGGCGAAGAGAGCCACCTCGACTACATTCCGCTTGGCGTAGTCGCCGTTATACCTCCGTGGAATTTCCCGCTCGCGATCATGGCCGGTATGACCTCCGCCGCTATTGTTACCGGTAATACCGTCGTACTGAAACCTTCTTCAGATGCACCAACAATCGCTTACAAGTTTTTCGAAGTTTTGGAAGAAGCCGGTTTGCCTGCGGGGGTTGTTAATTTCATGACCGGGTCGGGAGCAGAAGTCGGCGACGTCATAGTTGATCACGCGAAGACACGGTTCATCGCGTTCAC
>DATBRN010000142.1:0-5939 GCA_036560225.1 Pyrinomonadaceae bacterium
TCGACCAGCTCAGTTACGTTAACCGACGCTACTGGCTTGGTCACAGGGATGAAGATTCAGGTGGGCATCATAAATACTTCGTCACCGGCAGGTATTGAAAATATGCTTTTGCTTTCCAAGACCGGCACCAATACCTTCAACGTAGCTCGTGGTTGGGATGGTACCAGTGCCACTTCCTTTAGCGCCGGCACTCCTGCCATTGTCGAAGGTGGAGTCACGGGAGTGATGAATGTAAATGGATCCGACACCATCTACCGTGATTTCGAAGTGACCTATACGGGTCTCCCTCGCGCCTTTACTTACTACGTATTCGCCGATGCCCAGGGACGGATTGGCGCCCGGCCGGAAGGATTTGAGATTGCCGGCCCCAGGACCAAGTTCATCAACCTGGTAGTGCACGACAACCGCGAAGCCTTTGACATTATTAAAGAGGCCACCGATGTCGAATTCTATGGGAATGTTGTTTATAACAATGGCCAGGTAGACACCATGCGCGGCCATGGTCACGGGCTGTATATGCAGAACGACACCGGCACGAAAAAAGTCACCGACAACATCTCCGCCAACAACTTTGCCACTGGCATGAAGGCCTTTGGCGTCAATGGCTTTGCCAACAATATCGAATACACCGGCAACATTTCCCTTGGTAACGGCACACCGGCAGAGTATCAGGGCAGTCCGGCAGCAGAGACCATTGAGACCAACATCTTTGCCGGCACCGGGTCGAACCCGCTTCACAACATCAAAGTCATCAGCAACTTCGTCTACCACAAAGATGGCACCGCGCCGTCGTTTGGGAACATGGGGATGGGTTGGAACGAAGATACGGCCAACATCAGCTTGACGGTGCAGAACAATTACATTGCCGGCGGGAATATTCCTCTGCGTATGAGAGGCTGGAGCAGCGCCACGGTCACCGGGAACACGATGTATGGTAGTTCCGTTACCGGTCAAGACAACAATGGGGTGGTGGATATCATCACTGGACCAGCCACGTCGCGCTCGTACACCTTTAACAACAACACCTACTACTACAGTGGCTCTTCCTTGCCATTCATTTATGACACGGCCAGGGATTTCTCTACCTGGAAATCACTGGTAGGAGACGGCAACTCTACCTACACGGCGGGTCGGCCCACGGGCATCAAAGTCTTCGTTCGACCCAACCTGTACCAGGCAGGCAGAGCGCACATTGTTATCTACAACTGGAACAACGCCAGCAGTGTGAATGTTGACCTCTCGTCGGTTGGTCTAAGCAACGGGCAGAGTTATGAGATCAGGAATGCGCTGAACTACTTTGGGGCGCCGGTCTTCAGCGGCACTTACAGTGCGAGCAATCCCGTGATCTCGCTGTCGATGACCAGTGCAGCAGCAACTGCCGTGGTTACTCCCATCAACCACAGCTTTACGCCAGCGACAACGCTGCCTCAGTTTGGAGTGTTTGTCGTTGTGCCCAGATGAGGACGAACTGTTTCGTGCCACGCGAGGCGGACAAGTCCGCTTTCTAAACGAACGCAATCGCGGAGGCGGACAAGTCCGCTTTCTAAACGAAGGCAATCGCGGAGGCGGACAAGTCCGCTTTCTAAACGAATGTAAACGGGAACGGGTGACAGAGTCATCTTATCGATCAGGCCCGCTCAAGCGACTGGCCGGTATCGATTAGATCTTCAAGTTGCCAGGGCGCAGGCTGGCCCCTGCCGGTACTGACGCACCCTCTTGCGTCAATCTCAAATTCTATAGGCAGGCTAACAATCCAGGAGCTACCCTTCCAAACCAGCGGCCGGTAAAGAAAATAACGGTCTTCTCTGCCGACCCCCACAATGAGCTCGGTTCCGTTCGGCAGTATATAAAGGCCACCTAGTCTCAGCGAAACTCTTCGAACTGGTTTAGTCGGGGTCCTGGAGAACTTCAGGCGCTTTCGAATCTTTTCAACCCTCTGCATACTTTCCTATTAAAAAATAGCGAAACAATGCCATGCTCCCAGTTCCACTAAACGGCCTGCACTTTAACTAGCCAACATGGCGAAACCTTGTTTGACAACTACGTATGTTTCATGAAGTAACGCCTGCAGTAGCAGTCAACCGCGCAGGCAGCTGTTCGCTAAAAACCGTTATCTCTTCAGCAGCGACTTTGAGACGGGCTTCAGGCAACAACTCGTTGAAGAATCTTCGTAACTCTCGCTCCTGTCCGTTTCGCGCCAGTAACGCGAGCCGCTTCAGCGCATAGTGCACCTTTTTTTCCGGATAAGCGGCAATCTTGCCGATGAAGATCTTCGGATGGTGCGTTTTGGCAAGATGCTCTTCGGTCATCTCCAATTCTTCGAAAAGCTTTTCGCCCTGGCGCACTCCTGTAAAGATGATCTCAATATCCTCAAATGGCCTAAGCCCGGATAGTGTGATGGTCTCTCTGGCAAGGTCGAGAATGCGAACCGGCTCACCCATATCAAGAACGAAAATCTCGCCACCCTTGCCCATCACGCCAGCCTCGAGCACGAGTTGCGCTGCCTCTGGAATGGTCATGAAGTAGCGCAGCATGTCCGGATGGGTTACGGTCACTGGTCCACCCTTGCGGATCTGCTCCCGGAAGATGGGAATTACCGAACCGGCCGACCCGATTACGTTACCGAAACGAACGGCCACGTATCGGGTTCGGTAGCGCCGGTCTAAATCCTGCACTACCAACTCGGCCACCCGCTTGGAGGCACCCATCACTGAGGTGGGGCGGACGGCCTTGTCGGTGGAGATGAGCACAAACGCATCCACGTCGAATTCCCCTGACAGCTCTCCCAGCAGGCGCGTGGCAAAAACGTTGTTCTTCACCGCCTCACTTGAGTTGCACTCCATCATTGGTACGTGCTTGTGCGCGGCCGCGTGAATTACTACTTGCGGACGGTACGCGGCGAAAATTGAACGCATCCTCAACTCATCACCGACATCCGCTACCAGAGGCACGAGCGATAGTTCTGGGCAACCGTCGCAGAGCTCCCGTTCAATATTAAAGAGCGCGAACTCCGCCCGCTCCACGAGAAGCAGGTTGGACGGCTGGAACCGCACGACCTGACGTGCCAGCTCCGAACCGATGGAACCACCAGCTCCCGTTACCATCACCGTCTTGCCGGCCAGAAACCGCCTCATGCCTTCTTCATCGAGCCGCACGGGCGCGCGCCCCAGCAGATCCTCAATTTCGAGGTCGCGGATCCGGCTGACCTGAACTTTGCCTTGTAGAATCTCGGACAATCCCGGAATTACTCGCACCCTTACGGGAATTTGCTCGCACACGCTCAAGAGTCGCCGGAAATCTCGCCGCGAAGCAAATGCGATTGAGATCACCACGTGATCGATTCCCAGTTCACGCACTAGCCAGGGTAGATCCTGTGTTGTACCGAGCACCTTGACGCCTTGGATTACCGATCGTTGCTTTTTGGGGTCGTCGTCGACGAACCCCTTGATCTGCAGATCCATGTCGCTGCGGCTCTGAATTTCCCGGGCCGCCAACACGCCGGCCCGGCCCGCGCCAATCAGCAGCACGGGCAGCTTATGGCCCATATTTGAATGAACCACTTTACGTCGTTTGCGTTCGCGCTCGTAAATAACGCGCCGAAGCACGCGCAGCCCCAACACGCCGCCGAAGGCCAATGGAGTGTCTGCCATGATCACGGAAAGCGGCAATCGCCATTCGTGGAAGTGTTCGGGCAGCCCGAGGCGCATTATTATCAGCACCAGAACCGACCAAGCCGCCGCGGTGAGAAATGCTCTTATTTCAGCCATCCCGATGTAGCGCCAAATGAACCGGTATACGCCCGCCATGATCAGTGCGGCGAACTGTACCAGGACGATGTAAGGAAGTCGGATTAATCCGTGACGGAGCTCAGTTTCAGGAATCGCAAAATCAAATCGCAACAGATACGCCGCGGAGAATGCCGCCACTAAAACTACCAGGTCCAAAGCAAATTGAAGGAGTTTGAGTACCAGCCAGCTTCGCTGTATGCGTGGTCCGTTTCTCGCGCCATGTCTCTTGGGCATCGCAATTTTTCGAGGCTTCCGCGTTGGCCCCGTAGCAAGCCCCAGACTATGTTTGCGTACGTCGAGCATCTGGTTTTCCCCCTGGGAAAGTGTCGCGATTCAGGTCCGCAGGCTTGTAAAGGCTAGCCGCGTGTCAAGGTTAAGAGAGCGACATGGGTGAATGTCTGCTCTGAGCTTGTTTCAAAGACATTGATAGCAACTAAACTTGATGGCTACGCCGCACGCGCCGCTGGGAGTCAGCTCTGATCGCAACACGACACCGTGTGTCACGACGCGTGTAGTGGGCTCTCCATTAATCGGGATCGCGAATTGGATAACTATCGAAAGAGTCGCTCCTGGCTGAACGCTCCGACCGATCCTCATATAGAGACCATCAGTACTGAGGTTGTCGAGCACGCTGGCAGTTTCGAATGCCTCACCGCTTCCATCCACTCCATGGACTGTGACAGGGAAGAGTTCACAGATTCGCGGCTTGCACCGACGGTCAAATCCTTCGTGAACAATCAATGCGTGGTCGGCGAGTCTCACAATCGGGCCTTGCCCGTGAGCCGTCATCGAGAGTGGAACCATTAGTGTGGATCCCCTATCCGAGCTTAGTGTTCTGATCACGCGGACAAAGTATTACAACTAATGCATAGACGCATCGGCGTTGACGACCATTCTAGGTGGGCGTGAGCGACCATTTTTGCGATGTGTTTAGGTGGGCGGATCCGCCTATCGCTTAGCACAATTGTGTCGACTTGGTCTCAGAATAGAGAGCTTAGGGAAGATCACCGGCGGAAAAACTGACCAGAAACAGGGCGTAGAAAGGTGTATCGATAGAATTTCGACCTAAAAACGACATAAAGTGCATTAAAAGGACACGGCTTGCTCGCTCTGTGTTCAACAATAAGACAATAATTCGCCGCTCCTTTGCAGTAGCTTTGTCCTCACCTTGCGAAGAGATTGCCAATCGTCGTCTGAACTATGTCTTGGTCTAAGAGTCGGTGAGAAAGACTACACGCTCAAGATCATGCGGATCAGTGAAACCAATTAGGGCGGCTCCTGAGAGAGCCTTCGGACCTATCAAGAATTTTTAACAACACTATAAGATTTGTAGCTTCAATCTGAGTCGGCACAATTGTAGGACCACGGACGGTGAAGCTGAGCCGACGATCCAAGGCGTCGGTTCTTCAGAAGACTAGTAAGTGGTCCACCTCGGTAAGTGTATTTACATTGTTGAGCACGGCTCGGATTTACTTATCACGGCGCAAAAGAATGTCGGTTAATGACCGGGCAAGAGACAAATGGCACGTTGCTTGTTATCGAATTGCAACGTAAATATTCCGTATTTGAAATTGGTACGGGACAGACAATGTCGAATTTTCTTCTAAGGCGGCTCGCGTGAACTCTTCAGAAATTGCAATGTGTTTGCCCTTCGGTGAGACAAGTTCTCAATCGGAAAGCCCAGCCAAATTCATTTCAATTCTGAGAAGCATCTCGAAGCAAGCAAGCGAACTATTTTCTTGCGCGGCCCCGACATCAGTACCAAGAAAAAGCTCCACTATCACCGGCAAGTGATAGCGGAGCTTTATTGACAACGTACTTCCGCCGCAATTGGGCAAAAGATACATCGCCCGTAGAGCATGTATTCTAGCGCAACTGCGGCGCCGGCTCAAACTTAAATTCCTAGGAGCTAGCCCAGATGCGCACCACCCTATCTTCCATTCCATTCTCTAACAGGCTGCAATACGCGACTGTAAAACTCATTGACGACATCTCCGTCCGTTACCTCAACAATGCACTAGCCCGGCGTGAAGATCCTGCAAGCGACCTGCTTCGCACAGGTGAATGTGAGAGCGTCATTAATCTGGAAAGCTTTTCTGACGCCCAAGAACCGGCAAACCCAACTTACCAGCAAGACTCGCCCAAGCACTT
>DATBRN010000143.1:0-14271 GCA_036560225.1 Pyrinomonadaceae bacterium
ACAGCGTGCTTCTTCGGAAGAGCGTCACGCCAAACTCGAGGATATTCACAAGCAAATCGAGGCGGCCACAGCTAACGGTCAATTCGATGAGGCGGTAGTGCGGCCGCTGGCCAATCAGCAGGCACAGCTAATGGCCGACGACATGGTCGATCATCTGCGTATGCACGCGAAGCTCTATAGTCTGCTGACGGCTGAACAACGCGCGAAGGCCGATCAAATGATGAAGAGCCATGGTGGCGATCACCATCGTGGACCTGGACCGGGTCATGGACCACCACCCCCGCCTCCAGGCTTCTGAGCGGAAACTCTGCGGTGTCCAGCCGGGCCCCTCGCGCAGCCCTGAGTGTCAAGCGAAGCCCGGCTGGGTAGTGCTCTAACAGATGTGGGAGCGTTCGTCTGTAGGCTTCTTGGATCTGGCGGGAAGAGAGGCACACACGCACGAACGCCCCTACAGACTCAGGGCCTCAAAACTCGACTCTCGCGAGAGTCAAGTTTTGAGAGACTCTCTGAACTGATGGTTGGCTTTCTTGTTCTTCAGGATGGTCGATCTACTCCGTAGACCAACACAGGAATTCCAAGGATTTCTGATTCGCCCTCAAGCTTCTCGCCTAGCCGTTCGGCTACCCGAATCGAAGCCGCGTTATCAGGATGGATACAACTGATGACGTGGTCCCGATCAAGTTCTGTAAAGCCATAATCCAGCGCGCGGCGTGCACCTTCGGTCGCGTAGCCTTTTCCCCAGTACTCTCTTCCAAGCGTCCAGCCAATCTCGAAGCCGGGCCAGCCGGCCGGATTTAAAAAACCGAGCCGGCCGAGCAGCCTGCCGCTACTCTTTTCCTCGACTACCCAATGACCATAACCACGCAGTTGCCAGTGTCCGATCATGAAGGCCATGTGTCGCCATGATTCCGTTAGACTAAACGTCTTGCCGCCAATAAAGCGCATCACCTCCGGGTCAGCGCAGATCTTCGCGTACTCCTCGAGATCGTCCTCGCGCCACATACGCAGGAGCAGGCGTTCAGTTTCCAGAACTACTTCGGTCATAAGGCGGGATGGCTACTTTCGCTTCCAGCGCACGCCGTCTTTCGTGTCTTCGAGGATGATGCCGCGGCTGGCGAGCTCATCACGAATTTCGTCACCGCGGCGAAAGTCACGACGGCGGCGTGCTTCCTGGCGCTCGTTAATCAGGTTTTGAATCTCGCTGTCCAGCATTTCCTGCTGCTCAGTGCCGAAGATGTTTAGCGCGGAATCGAAGCGTTTCAAAAGATCAAGCAACTCCTGTTGGTTGTCTTTGAGCAGTTTCTTTCTGGCGAGGGCAGTGTTCACGACGCGTGTCAAATTATGAATAACAGCGAGAGCGACCGAGGTATTCAAGTCGTCATCCATGCCCTCTTCAAAATCCTGCGCGGCGCGCAGTGTTGCCTGATGCAACTCTTCGTTCAAGCCAGGGCTGGTCTTTGCCTCGGTTAAGCGCGCGCGAAAATCGCGCAAGCCCGCCACCGTTTTCTCGGCTCCGGCGAGCGCGTCGAAAGTAAAGTTTATCTGCTTGTTATATGGAACGCTCAAAAGGAAATAGCGTACGGCCCCGGCCGAATATCCTTTAGCGGCCACATCACGAAACGTGTAGTAGTTACCCTTGGACTTCGACATCGTTTCGCCTTCAACCTTGAGGTGCTCGAAGTGGATCCAGTAACGAACGAATTGCTTTCCGGTGGCACCCTCGCTCTGAGCAATTTCGTTTTCGTGATGCGGAAACACCAGATCAATGCCGCCTGCGTGGATATCAAAGGTTTCGCCGAGATACTTCATCGACATCGCCGAGCATTCAATATGCCAGCCGGGCCGGCCGCGTCCGATCTGAGCATCCCAGGCCGGCTCGGTGGTGGATGCAGGTTTTTTCCAGAGGGCAAAGTCGCGCGCATCTTCCTTATCGTAGCGGTCGGTGTCCACGCGATCGCTGGCGCCGGCTATGTTGCCTGCGAAATTGATCTTCGAAAGCTTGCCGTATTCCGGAAAGGAAGCGATGCGATAGTAAACAGAGCCGTCGGACTTATATGCGTGGCCGGTTTCCAGAAGTCGCTCAATCAAACCTACCATCTCGGGGACGTGTCGCGTCGCACGCGGAACTATGTCCGGCCTTTCACAACCGAGAGCATCAAAATCCTCCCAGAGCGCATCGATGTATTTCGCGGTGTAGTCGTCGATGTTGAGACCCGCCTCCTGCGACTTGGCAATGATGCGATCCTCAACGTCGGTAATGTTCATCACATGCGTGACTTTAAAGCCCTTGAATTTCAGATAGCGGCGCACAATGTCGGCAGCGATTGCGGAACGGAAGTTTCCGAGGTGACCGTAGTCCCAGACAGTTGGGCCGCAATAGTACATGCGAACTTCGCCTTCCTGCATCGGACGAAATTCTTCGATCTTGCCAGAGAGTGTGTTGCGAAATCTAAGCATGCTGTTCGCTAGAAATACATGACCCTGGAGTCTTACCGGTATTCGAGGGTCGTAAGTTTGGGAGTCTAGGGTGGGTTCTACTGCGAGTCAAACCACCAAAAAGGATGAAGGATGAAGGATGAAGGATGAAGGATGAAGGATAAAGGATGAAGAATGAGCGATGAGGGATGAAGGATGAAAGCGCATTTCGGGCCTAATATTCTTCTGACGCAGACGGTCAGAAAAGATACGGAGGTAATCCTTCATCCTTCATCCCTCATCCTTCATCCTTCCGAAGTGTTGCCAGCCGCCGGGCTCGAGATTCCACGCACGCGCGCCTTCCGAAATTCGAACGCCTCCCGAAAACTCAGTGATCTCGCCGATACGAGTTATAGAAACGCCGTCCACGCGAGTCGGCAACTTGGCAACGTTTTCTGGTTTGACGGTGAATAGGAGTTCAAAGTCTTCACCGCCATGCAGTGCGAGCATGAGCGGATCCAGCGCGCGGCGTCCACTCAAATCCTTCACAAGAGGATCGATTGGAATCCTCGAGGCATCGATTAGCGCACCCGTTTTGCTTTCAGTGCATAGATGATTGAGATCCGAAGAGAGTCCGTCGCTAATATCGATCATTGCCGTCGCCAGTTGTTGCTCTCCAAGCAGCAGGCCCCAGCCCACGCGAGGTTCAGGCCTGAGGTGACGCAGCAGTAAGTAATCAACCGGATTTTGCTGGCTTGCTGTCTCATCGGCTGGCGAAGAACGAGATTCTACCGTCACTTGCGAATGCAATCGTGCGCCACGCTCTATCAGGCGTAGGCCAGCTGCTGCGTCTCCCAGGAAGCCGGTCACAAAGATCTGATCTCCTGGCTTTGCACCTGATCGATACACCTCGCGTCCGCTCGGGCATTCGCCCACCACAATCGAGTCTATGACGATCTTGTCCGGCGTGCGTGACACATCGCCGCCGACCAGTCCCACACCATAACGTTCCGCTAAATTAAAGAACCCCTTATAGAATCTATCCGCAAATTCCGACTGCCAGATGTCATTTGGAACACCAATAGATAAGAGCGCCCATCGCGGACGCGCGCACATCGCAGCAATATCAGAAAGAGAAACGGCCAGCGCTTTGTGTCCGAGCAGAATTGGATGCGCTGTATCGCGATGAAAGTCGACATCCTCGACTAGCAGATCTGTACTGACAACAACATCACGGTCCGCAAGAGAACTGAGAACTGCCGCATCATCTCCGATCCCACGCACGACACCGGCTGAAGGCGTTCGCTCCTCGGCTAATCTTCTGATCTTCTTGATGAAGTCAAATTCGTTCATTGGAAGGGCTTAGAGTACAGGCTTCAGCTTGGTGTAGCTACCGGAGCAAGCTAAAGCTGGTACTCTAAACTCAAAGGTTGCGGCGGAGTGAATCGATGCCGGCTTCGATGGTTTCGATTGATGTAGAGAAAGAAAAACGCAGATGACCCTCACCGTGTTCGCCGAAGACTATGCCCGGAACCGTGGCGACTTGCGCGCGATCCAGCAAGATCTCCGCTGCTTCGCGGCTGTTGGTGCTGATGCGCGATACATCAGGAAAGGCGTAGAAGGCGCCCGCCGGCTTTTCACAGACCAGGCCCAACTCATTCAGCCCAGCCAAAAGTAGATCGCGCCGTTGCAGATAGGCGAGCCGATTTGATTCAAGCATGTCTGATTCAGAAGTCAGGGCGGCAAGCGCGGCCCATTGTGTCGGCGTAGAAACTCCGTTGGAAGAATAGAGAGTTGTTTTCCTCAAGCCGGTCATCCATGGCTCGCCGGCTACTGTATAACCAAGGCGCCAGCCGGTCATTGCGTAAGACTTGGAAAGTGTAAAGACGCTGATCGTGCGTTCAAACATTCCGTCGATAGAAGCGATGGAACAGTGCTCGCCGTCGTAGACTAAATCCTCGTAGGCTTCATCTGCGATTACGATCAAATCCCGCTCTTGGGCGAACCGCGAAACAGCGCGTGCCTCTTCACGAGTAAAGACCACACCGGTTGGATTCTGAGGAGTGTTGTAGTAAATGGCCCTGGTTCGATCGCTTAGGTTTCGTTCCAGCGTTTTTTCAAACCCCTGTGCCCGCGCTTCGCTGGTGGGAACGAGAATAGTTTTAGCCTGGCAGTGAGCGATCAGGTCTTTGATCGGCGTCCAGTATGGAGAGAACACCAAAACTTCTTCGCCTGGATTGACGACCGACTGAAACGCGCCAAACAATCCCTGCATCCCTCCATTCAGAACAATCACGTCGTTAGTCTGCGCGGGTATGCTGTTTTTCGTGCGTAGCTTGTCAGCGATCGCGGCTCGTAGCTCCGGTATCCCTGACGAGGGTGCGTAGCGAGTTTTGTTCTCGCTGAGGGCACGCGACATCGCTTCCTTAACGACGTCGGGAGTGTTCATGTAAGGCTCGCCACCTTCAAACTGGTAAACAGTGGCTCCCTCCGACCGCAGCTTCATTATCCGGTTACGAATACTAACGATGTCGGAAAAACCAATTTCGTCTAGTCTGGCAGCGAGGCGGAACACGGTCGGAGACGCTGGGGATATTGTCACTATTGGAAACGACCCTTCCTGGACTTTGGCGATGGAAGCTGGGGTAGAACTCGGATTATAGCTTGGTGATAAAGGTCAGTCTAGCGAGCCTCTCTGAGCGTGCTGGAACTAGTCATCTGAAGCATCTACGGAATTCGTCAAAGCGGCTTCGCCGCCTAATGTGCGGAAGTGGCTATGCCATTCTGTCGACGCTACTCTTAATTCCTGGGGCTCTGCCCCCGGGGGCTCAGCCCAGGAATCAAAGAGTCGCGGACGGCGGGGCATAGCCACCGCCGCATATCAGACGGCACAGCCGGGGCGACAACTGCATAAAAAATCGCACGGGGATGGTCGAACCCGGTCGACGATCCAAACTGCCTCTGGCGATCTCCCGTAAGCTCAAGTTTGGCTGCGAACTCCTTAAGCAATACCTTTAAGAATCAGTTTTAACTCAGGCCAGCTAAGTGTAAGTATTGACACGTCAAACCGCTGGCAGTAACATGTCGGCTCGCCGGGTTCTGGCAAACTTGCCATAAGTCTCCTTTAATTTTCTATCCTGCAAATTTCGCCAGGAAGAACATTTCGTCAACGTTTATCGGATCATGGGACGTCCTGCCGTAGCCATACCGGAAAAACTCTTCTTCAAGATAGGAGAGGTCTGTGAACTCGCCGGGGTCCAGGCGCATGTGCTGCGTTATTGGGAGTCGGAGTTTCCTATGCTGGCACCTCAGAAAAACCGGGCCGGTCAGCGAGTCTACCGGAAACGCGATGTGGAAATAGCGTTGCGGATTAAGGAACTGCTCTACGAAGACCAGTACACAATTGCCGGCGCCAAAAAGCGGCTTGCTAACGACATGCGAGCGGGCGGCAAGCTCAGGGTGGTCTCCTCCGAAGATGAGGTAGAGGACTCTGAAGTTAACGCCTCGCAGACAACGGCAGAGGAAGCCAGACCCAGCTCCCCTTCTTCAGGCTCAGCGAGAACGGCCGAGGAGCGAAATTCGTTGCGGCGCGTTGCAACCGAACTCCGTGAGATTCTCGCGATGCTTGATACTCCCACGAAAAGACGCTGACTGTCTGCAACGTAGACCGGATCCTACGCTCAACCTTACCCGAACCACTCAACTTACGCGTGCGGCTTTGCCGCCGCACAGTGCGGAAAGGCTCCGCCTTTCCGGGAGGTCTAACCTTTACTTGAGGCTGCGCCTCATCTGGGAGGCGTAGCCTCCATAGGTTTTAGGCACAGTGCGGAAAGGCGGAGCCTTTCCGCACTGTGCGGCGGCAAAGCCGCAGGCGTCGCTTGAGTGGTCCAGGTAAGATTGAGCCGGATCCAACACTCATCTTACCTGGACCACTCAACTACAGAACCGTAAGCGGTAGCGACCGGATGCTTCACTCAACGTCCGGCGATCCACTCAATACTGAACCTTACGTACTGCTCCAGCAGGGTTATTACTCAATTTTGATCGACGGCAAAGCCGAGGCCTCAAAGCGCGTCGTTACCTCAAACCACTAATAGCCAACCAGACCCAGTACGCACGGTTCCGAGGTAAGATTGAGTGTAGGATCCGGTCGCTACCGCTCACGGTTCTGTAGTGGAGTGGTCCAGTTAAGATTGAGAGTAGGATCCGGTCGCTACCGCTCGCGGTTCTGTAGTGGAGTGGTCCAGTTAAGATTGAGAGTAGCATCCGGTCGCTACCGCTCGCGGTTCTGTAGTGGAGTGGTCCAGTAAGGTTGAGTGTAGGTTCTGAGTGGTCCAGTTAAGATTGAGAGTAGCATCCGGTCGCTATCGCTCGCGGTTCTGTAGTGGACTGGTTCAGTTAAGGTTGAGTGTAGGATCCGGTCGCTACCGCTCACGGTTCTGTAGTTGAGTGACCCGCCATCGGACAACAAGTCTGGCAGTTTGCGTTAGGAGTTTTTTGCGGAGATACTAATAGGGACTTTCACGGGACGTGGCGCAGCCTGGTAGCGCGCACCCTTGGGGTGGGTGAGGTCCCGAGTTCGAATCTCGGCGTCCCGACCAGTTTGGGCTTTCAATCAACACCGATTGAAAGCCCTTTTATGTTTGCAGTGGATCCACCTTGCCCGCTTTCACCCGTCTGAATCGGCCGCCGTCTCTTCCTTTAAATCCGTGACCACGATTGCCGAAGTGAATGTCTTATGAACGGGACATTTGTGCGCAATTTCCTGCAACCTGGCAATCTGCTCTCCGCTCAAGTTTCCTTCGAACGTTACTGAACGTTCGATCTGGTGTACGAATCCTTCCGCTTTTTCGTCGCAGGTAACACAGTCAGCCGCATGAACTCTTTTTTGGCGAAGACGCACTGTTACACTATCGAGCGGCCAGCCTTTTCTCTTTGCATAGAGTTTCGTAGTCATCGAGATGCAACTGCCAAGCGCCGCCAGCAGCAGGGTATAAGGATCTGGTCCAGCGTCTTCGCCGCCGGCTTCGATAGGCTCGTCTGTGAGAAACGTATTGTAGTTGCCGTAGCTGACTTCATTCATAAGGTTTGAGAGAGATTTGACTACTACTTCGCTCATTCACAACCTCCTGTGTCTCAGTGCCGTTTGCCCCTTGGACGTTCACCCGTCATCTCATGCGGACGCCCTCGTGAAGACTCGAGTCGATCAGCGGTTCCGTAATAACCGCGACCTTCGTGTAGAGACTGACATTCTGCGCCTACTCGCGCTTGCAGTCATCTCTTTTGTACCGCTAAACTCCATGCGCTCCAATCATGCAATGATTTTGCGATCGACCTCTGATCGCCGAGGCTGTTGAATGAAGATTCATGAGTATCAAGGTAAGGAACTGCTGCGAAAGTTTGGTGTACCTGTGCCCCGCGGTATTGTGGCTCGCTCGCCCGAAGAGGCGTATCAGGCTGCAAAAGAACTGGGAACAGATGTGGTTGTGGTCAAAGCTCAGATTCATGCAGGCGGGCGTGGCAAAGGGGGCGGCGTAAAGCTTGCGAAGAGTCCCGACGAAGCGCGAGAGATCGCACGGCAGATGCTTGGCATGAAGCTGGTCACACACCAAACTGGACCAGAGGGTCGCGAGGTGCGAGTGTTGCTGATCGAGGAGGGCTTGCCCATCGACAAGGAGTTTTATCTGGGGATCGTTCTCGATCGCGCTTCAGGACGTCCGGTGTTCATGGCCTCAGAGGCAGGCGGCATGGATATTGAAGAAGTCGCCGCCACAACGCCGGAAAAGATCCTCAAGGAGACCGTGGATCCGGCGATTGGATTTCGTGCTTTTCAAGCACGCAAGCTTGCGTTTGGTCTCGGTATTCGTTCCGACCTGGTAAACCAGGCCGTCAAGTTTATGCAGTCGCTCTATAACGCAAACGAGCAGATGGATGCGTCGTTGATGGAAATCAATCCTTTCCTGCTTACGAAGGACAATCGCCTTGTTGCCCTCGATGCCAAAGTCAACTTTGACGATAACGCAATGTTTCGCCACAAGGAGTTTCTGGATCTGCGCGACCTGAATGAAGAGGAACCGCTGGAGATTGAAGCTTCAAAGTATGATCTCAACTACATCAAGCTTGATGGCAATATTGCCTGCATGGTCAACGGCGCCGGGCTCGCGATGGCGACGATGGACATTATCAAGCTCGCTGGTGGCGAGCCAGCAAACTTTCTTGACGTCGGTGGCGGTGCGTCGCAGGAACGAGTAGAAGCGGCTTTTCGAATATTGCTGGCAGACGAAAACGTCAAAGCGGTTTTGATAAACATATTCGGAGGCATAGTTCGTTGCGACATGGTCGCGCGCGGCGTTGTCGAAGCAGCAAAGAAATTGAATATCAAAGTACCTGTCGTGGTGCGTCTTGAAGGTACAAATGTGGAAGAGGGCCAGCGCGTGATTAGCGAGTCAGGAATGAACTTCACTGTCGCCAATGGAATGAAAGATGCGGCGGAGAAGGTCGTCGGACTTGCGAAGTAAGAGTTCAGGTATTAGTTCACGTCGAATAACCATGAATCGACGCAAACTTTTCCATTTGCTAGCGGCCATCAGTCGCTACGGTTTAGCGGCGCTATTTCTTCTCACTGCCAGCGCAAAGCTATGGATTGTGGGGGGCTTCGCCGAAAATGTGAAAGAACTCCTCGCTGCCAGCAGTATCAATCCGCTCCCCTGGATGTGGCCGGTAACAATCACGGTTATTGCACTCGAAATCCTCACCGCGATTCTGCTCTTACTGAGGCGCACGGTCCGCACTGGGGCCTTGCTGGCTGCTGCGCTGCTCATCGGATTCTCCGCATTTGCGATGTACTACGTTTACGTCTTACACGGTGAACCACTTGAGTGTGGCTGCTTCGGCAGAATAATCGGCAGTCAACTGGGACTAACGACCGCGCTTCGCAACCTGGCTTTGCTGCTGCCCACCCTGCTGGTCTTTTTTGGATATCGACAATCGAGTCAGTCAAGAATCATGGACTACGAACAGGTTAGTGTGACCAGCTGAGCGGAGGAACATTTGGCTACCCTAACATTCTGGGGCGCGGCAGGGACCGTCACTGGTTCAAAATATCTTATTGATACGCAGCACCAGCGGGTCCTGGTTGATTGCGGACTCTTTCAAGGCCCGCGCGAGCTGCGCGAACGGAATTGGGCAGAAGCCCCATTCCCGGCCACCTCTGTCGATGCCGTTTTGCTCACTCACGCGCACATCGATCACACCGGCTATCTTCCGCGCTTCGTCAATCAGGGTTTCCCTGGGCCAGTCTATTGCTCACGAGGCACCGCTGACCTCTTGCGGATTCTGCTTCCGGATTCAGCTCGGCTCCAGGAAGAGGAAGCCGATTATCGGAATCGCCACCAGGTAACGCGACACACTCCGGCTCTACCGCTTTACACGGAAGAAGACGCCCAGGCGGCGTTGAAACTCCTGCAGGTGGTTACCAACGATGGACAACTTATCAAGATCGTGAAAGGCATCAGCGCTGAGTTTCGCATTGCCGGTCATATTCTCGGTTCGAGTCAGGTGCTTGCTTACATCGAGGCGGATCAACAAGTGCACCGGGTATTGTTTTCGGGAGACCTGGGTAAGTATGACCAGCCAATCATTCGTGACCCCGTAGCGCCACCGGCTTGCGACTATCTTGTTGTCGAATCGACTTACGGCGATCGCACACATGATCCTGAGGAGCCAAAAGTTGCGCTGGAGCGTGTCATCAAGAATGCCGCGCTGCATGACAGTGAGGTTCTGATTCCGGCTTTTGCGGTCGGGCGTGCGCAGGAAATCCTCTATCTCATTCGTGAACTTGAAGACGAAAAACGAGTACCGATCCTGCCGGTAATTCTTGATTCGCCGATGGCGTCAGCGGCCACAAAAGTCTATGCGAATCGCCGGGAAGAACACGACGAAGAATATGTGGCTGCATCAGCCGGCAATGCCAATCCTATGCGCACGCATTCGATGATTGCCAGCAACACACGCGAAGAATCGAAACGACTAAACAAGGAACGCGGGGCGCGCGTGATTATCAGCGCTTCCGGAATGATGACCGGGGGCCGTGTGTTACACCACGCCTTGCGAGTTTTGCCTGATAGTACTGCGACAATTGTTTTTGTTGGTTTCCAGGCAGCGGGCACTCTTGGGCGCCGGGTGGCGGACGGCGAAAAAGAGGTGAAGGTTCTCGGCCAATGGGTCCCGGTACGCTGCGAGTCAGTCAGAATAGGCGGGTTCTCCGCACACGCTGACTGGCAGGAGGTTATTCGTTGGCTGAAAGATTTGCCGGCGCCACCGCGTCGCGTGTTCGTCACCCACGGTGAAGTTGGATCGGCAGGTGCGATGGCCCAACACATTCGCGAACGGTTCAATTGGCTGGTGGAAGTTCCAGAGCACGGTCAACAATTCGAGTTGACGTGATTCCGATGATACGTTCTGGGACGAACTTCAGCGCGTGGTATACTGCGCCCTCATTTTTTTAGTTCAAGCTAAGGAGCCAGGCATTGAGCGTTTTGGTTGATAAGTCGACCCGGCTGGTGGTGCAGGGAATTACAGGCAAAGAGGGCACGTTTCATACTAAACAGATGGTTGAGTATGGAACCAACGTCGTCGGCGGCGTCACACCAGGAAAGGGCGGCACAACGCACGAAGAAATTCCGGTTTTCAACACCGTCGCCGATGCAGTCAAAGAAGCAGGCGCAAATGCCTCGGTGATTTATGTACCGCCGGCGTTTGCAGCGGACGCAATCATGGAAGCCGCTGAAGCAGGTGTCTCGGTTGTTGTTTGCATTACAGAGGGAATTCCCACGCTGGACATGGTGAAGGTGAAGGAGTATCTCAGCGACAGACCCACGAGACTTATTGGACCAAACTGTCCCGGCATCATCAGTCCAGGCAAATGCAAGATCGGAATCATGCCGGGCCATATTCATCGTGAAGGTCGAGTGGGCGTGGTCTCGCGATCCGGTACGTTGACCTATGAGGCGGTGGGACAACTAACAGCTCTTGGCATGGGCCAATCAACCGCGATCGGCATCGGTGGCGATCCAATCGTAGGCACCACTCACGTTGATGCACTTAAGTTGTTCCAGGCCGACGATGAAACGGATGGAATAGTGATGATCGGCGAGATTGGCGGCACCGCCGAAGAAGAAGCTGCAGCCTTCGCCAGGGATCACGTAAGCAAACCTATCGTTGCTTTCATTGCCGGCCAAACGGCGCCGCCCGGTCGCCGCATGGGCCATGCGGGCGCTATCATCGCTGGGGGCAAGGGAACTGCAGCGGAAAAAATGGAGGCCCTGACCGGTGCGGGTATACATGTGGTCAAGTCGCCTGCGGACATTGGCTCAGCAATGAAGGCGGCACTTGGAAAATGAAATTTGTACTCAGTACTCAGTACTAAGTACAAAGAACAAATGAAAAGGAATCGCTGAACTTACGCAATGAGTAACCTTACATTCGGAATCATCAAGCCTGACGCAGTTGCCGCGGGTCACACCGGTAAGATCATTCAACGGATCAACGACGCTGGATTCAAATTGCGCGCGATGAAAACGCTGCACATGAGTTTGCGAGAAGCCGAGGGTTTTTACGCAATTCATCGCGAGAGGCCGTTCTTTGCCGGCTTGACTGAATTCATGTCGAGCGCGCCATGCCTAGTCATGGTCCTCCAAAAGGAAGGTGCGGTAAAAGCCTGGCGCGATCTGATGGGTGCAACAGATCCAGCGAAGGCCGACGCGGGAACACTGCGTAAGGACTATGGCGGCTCAGTAGGAGAGAACGCAGTTCACGGTTCCGACTCGGATGAAAATGCAGCGATCGAAATCGCATACTTCTTTAGTCAGATCGAACTTGTGTGAGCATAAGCTCGCGTCTCATTCCATTGTTGGGTTGGCACTCTGTGGCCACCCAGATTTCCTAATTGAAACGTTTAGAAAGGGGCACTTGTGCCCCGCCCCGCGGCGGCAGACAAGTCTGCTTTCCAAACGGACGACTTAAAAAGAATTTGTAGGGTGGCCACAAATTGCCGCCACTACAAAATTGGAAGCAACACATGAAGCGTTGCCCGACCTGCAATCAGCAGTTTACCGACGAGTGGCTCACGTTCTGCACCCAGGATGGCACTTCGCTCGTTGAGGTGGAGACTCCGGCCACTGAGCCGCCACCGACGGTTTGGCGTCCGCCCATGCCACCGAGCGTCAGCCCGACCGAACAGCCAACCCTGGATATGCCGGACCGTTACCAACCGCCCGCACCAGTGAGTTCGCCGCAGTCACTTCAACCTGCGTGGCTGCCACCGCCGCCGCCGGCGTACCCCGTGGTTCCACAACAGAGCCTCGCTGTCGCATCACTAGTCCTGGGCATTATCAGCATCACACTCGGTTGGTGCTGCTCGTTTGGCATTCTAACGGCTCCAGTTGCGATTGTGATGGGCATCGTCGCACTCGTGCAAATCAAGAACGACCCAATGAAATACGGTGGCAAAGGCTTTGCCATTGGCGGCCTTGTCACCGGCGGACTCTACATTGTGGGCTTCATAGCGATAATGATCCTTTACGGAATCGGCATCCTCATGGGTGGCTTATCTAATATGTAGCAAGTGTCCCCTCGGGTCGCGCACTCACTTAGGTTGCTGTCCCATGGGGTCAGCGCTATGTTGCCTTATCGCGGACTCAGGCAGCGCATTCACTCAAGCCGCGGGTCGATGAGGTCAGTATCACCTCTCGGTAGCGGGCGGGTCGCGCAGCGGGAGCTAACCGCGATAGAATCTCTGAGTAGTTCAACTGTTAGAAAGAGAATTCATCGTGAAGCGCTGCCCTACCTGCAAGAAAACCTTTTCGGATCCAAACCTCAGTTTCTGTACGGACGACGGAACGCCACTGTTGTCGCTGCAGCCGGATACATCCGCGGACGAAGAGACTGTAGTAAGGCCTTCCACGGCAGACAGTGAAACTGGCGGCTCTAAGTCAGCCGGTGCCTCAAAAACTGATAGCGTTCCTCCTTACCAACCCCCAGGGTCATACGTCCCTCCGACATACACCACGCAAAGCAAACGAAGGACGTGGCCATGGGTTGTTGGAATCTTGGCGATCGTATTCATAATTTTTGCTGGAATGGTGATCACGGCTGCGCTGATGATCCCAAAAAGCATGTTTGCGACAAGAACCGGCTCCCGGAATTTCAATTCCAACAGTCAGGCTAATGACTCAAACTCGAACCTGAACGAGCGAGACTTGGGATCCAATTCTCAGGGTGAGAATGACAATAGCAGTAGCAATTCGCTCGCGGACGACGATACGACTGCCCCGACCAATGAAGATCAAGTGCTTAGGAGCCTCACGGATCTTGAACAAGAGTGGACCGTCGCCAATATAAATGCGGACAAGAAGAAACTGGATCGAATCCTCGCTGATGATTACGTCGGCACTTCGGCGGATGGAAAACCGCAAGGCAAAGCTGAGTACTTAAGAACGGCGACACGCGACACCGCGATTCAGAAGTGGAACTTCGAAGATCTGGAATTAAGTCTTAAAGGCGATCGTGCTACGCTGAGGGGAATCGTAAGATTTGAGATTAAGGACGAGGCGGGACAGACCCAGGATCTCGCTTTTCGCTTTACCGATAAGTTTGTTTGGCGCGATTCAAGATGGCAGGCGACCGGATCAACTGTGACGCCGTTAAGAGAAGGGACGGCTGCTTAAACAAAGGTCTTGGGTCTTAGGACTGGGAACTTGGAACTTTGTACTTTGTACTTGGTACTTGGTACTTAGTACTTAGTACTTAGAAGATTTGCACCAGGCCCAAGCAAGACAAAGACACCAAGTACAAAGC
>DATBRN010000144.1:0-9457 GCA_036560225.1 Pyrinomonadaceae bacterium
TTCTAATAAGTTTCGAGTTTCGGGTTCCGGGTTCCCAGTTTCGAGTTTCGAGTTCCGAGTTTCGAGTTAGGGGTATCGCTGACCGTTTAGAAAGCAGACTTGTCTGCCCGTGCGGGGCGGGGCACAAGTGCCCTATCTAAACGGACGTAGCGGCGGGCACAAGTGCCCTATCTAAACGGAACGTGGTTAAGGACTCGGAACTCGGAACCCGAAACTTCGTTGCGGGATTCTTTGCAAGCCCTTTGACCAGTTAAAACTCATATCGCCTTGCGCAACTGTTAGTCGACAAGGTAGGCTTCGCTTCACTTTTTTTGGGCGTTGTCGTCAACGGACGATCCTCATTTGCCGCTTTCGCTGTCCGATAAACTTTAGTTTGTCGAAACGCCGCGACAAGCGAAATAAGCTTTTATTAAATCAATGGAAGCTTTGGATTTAAGCGCGCGGAGCGTGGCGGTAGCATAAAGTCTCGCACCCCAGCCGGGCTGCCCGGCTGGGGACCCCGCCCTGGGGTGGAGCGTAGCGGAACCCCAGGTTGGTTGACGACCAAAGAGAGAGTCCGCGGAGTGGGCGACAGCCAAGATCGCAAGTTAACTTTCGAGCTATCGGGCGCTTCGCGCGCTCGGCTTTCGCATCGATCGCAAACCTGGGGTTTCGCTTCGCTACACCCCAGGCTTTATGCTTCCACCCGCTACGCGGGTTTATGAAAAGATAGCTCGCATCAACTTGGTCAGCTCTTGCTGAAGCTTATCCGACAAAAAATCGACTTATGACGATGTCCCCGCAAACCCCCATGCTGCGACAGTATCAGGAGCTGAAGCAGCGACATCCCGGAACGCTGCTATTTTTTCGTCTTGGCGATTTTTATGAGCTCTTCTTCGATGATGCTGTTGTCGGATCCCGGGAACTCCAAATAACACTAACGGCGCGTCACAAAGAACGTGGCGATCCCATTCCCATGTGCGGGGTTCCGCATCACTCGGCGGCAAACTACATCGCGCGGCTCGTGCGCAAAGGCTACCGCGTTGCGATTTGCGAACAGACAGAGGAACCCTCCAAGACCAAGAAGCTTGTTCGCCGCGAAGTAGTCAGAATCGTAACTCCCGGCACGCCAATCGATCCGCAACTGCTTGAAACTCGCGAGGCTGTATTTCTCGGAGCCGTTTGCAGCACCGGCGACACCATTGGCGCAGCTTTTCTGGATATCTCAACCGGAGAATTTCGCGCGACGCAGGAGAGTGGTCCGGCAGCATGGGAAAAGATCCGCGCCGATCTCGAGTCGTATGCGCCCCGTGAGTTACTCTTCCCTGTTTCGCTCGCTCCACTAATCAAAGCAGGCTTAACGGGAAAAGCCCAAACAGCTCCGCTCCCCCTGGGTGATGTAAAGCAAACTGTGCGGGGTCCCCGGCCGGGCAGCCCGGCTGGGGTGCTTGATAGTTTGCGTGGCGACCGGGAAGCTGCGGGCTTGAGTGATAGCGAATCGTCGCAAACTGACAGCTTGCGTTACAACCCTCCGGGCGAGTCTCGAACTAATCAATTCATCGACGCAGCCTTTACTCCCCTCGAAGATTGGCTCTGGCAGAAAAAGGACTGCACAGAACTGCTGCTAAACCACTTCGGGACGCAGTCGCTTGCCGGCTACGGCATCGAACGCAAGGATGAAGCGATCCGCGCCGCAGGCGCGTGCTTGCGCTATGCGCAAGAAACGCAACGCGCAGCCGCCGTTCACATAACGGGTTTGACCTATTTCGAGCCTCAGGACCATTTGGTGCTCGACAATGTAACGGTCCGCAACCTCGAACTGGTCGAATCGCTGAGTGGTGCGACTGGTCGGACACTCTTGAGCGTTATCGATGAGACAGTGACGGGGATGGGCGCGCGTTTACTTAGGTCCTGGTTGCTACGGCCATGTGTGAAACGAGGCGAGGTTGAGGCGAGGCTTAGTGCGGTTGAGGATTTGGTGGCTTCGCAGATCGCCAGAGACAAGCTGCGTTCTTTACTGAGGGAAGTCTCCGATCTGGAACGCCTAATCGGACGCATCAGTTTCGGATCGGCAACCCCGCGAGATTTGAACGCAATCCTGCGTTCGCTCTACCAGGTCCCGGCAATTCGAGAAAACCTGGCCGCGATGCAGTCTTCGCTGCTGCAAATACTGACTGAAAGCGCCGACGAGGTGCCGGAGACTTGCGCGTTGCTCGTCAAAGCAATCAGCGATGATCCGCCGGCAAAAATAAGCGAGGGAGATACAATCCGCGCCGGCTATTCCACGGAACTGGACGAGCTGCGCTCCATTAGCCGCAACGCTAAACAGATTATCGCAACCCTCGAAGCCACTGAGCGCGCTCGCAGCGGCATCAGCAACCTTCGCATCAAGTTCAACAACGTCTTCGGCTACTTCATAGAGGTTTCGAAGGGGAACGCGGCACGTGTGCCGGCGGAGTATGAACGTAGACAAACCCTTACGAGCGCGGAACGGTTTACGACACCTGAACTGCGTGATTGGGAGAAGAAGGTCCTCGGCGCTGAAGAACGGATAATTCAACTTGAAGCGGAGCTATTTAATGACGTTTGCCGCCAAGTTGCAGCCGAAACGAAACGCATTCAAGCGACCGCTCGCGCGTTGGCGACTCTCGACGCTCTGGCTTCACTTGCGGAAACGGCGACGCGGCGGCGCTTTGTTAAGCCCGTTATGCACGATGGCGACGAGATCGAGATCGTCCAGGGCCGGCATCCGGTGATTGAAGTTTTCAATGAAGATCCTTTCGTGCCAAATAGCGTCTACCTGAACAACTCCACCGACAGGTTATTGATCATTACAGGACCCAACATGGGCGGCAAAAGCACGGTGCTGCGACAAACAGCAATCGTTTGCATCCTGGCCCAGATGGGTAGCTTCGTGCCGGCGGAGAGAGCGCGTCTGCCACTGCTCGATCGCGTTTGGACGCGCGTCGGTGCTTCGGACGATTTAACACGTGGCCGTTCGACATTCATGGTGGAGATGACCGAGACGGCCGCGATTCTTCACAGCTCAACGCCGCGGTCGCTGGTGTTGCTCGATGAAATTGGCCGGGGCACAGCGACCTTTGATGGGCTTTCAATCGCCTGGGCTGTGGCCGAATATCTTCATGATTCGCCTGAACACGCAGCGAAGACGCTTTTTGCAACGCATTATCACGAGCTGACCGAGCTGGCGGAACGATTACCCGGCGCACAGAACTACCAGATCACCGCTACGGAACGGGAAGGCGAGGTTGTCTTCCTGCACCGGCTGGAGCGTGGTCGTGCTTCGAAGTCCTATGGAATTGAAGTGGCGCGCTTAGCGGGACTGCCTCCAGCGGTGCTTGCCAATGCACGTGAGGTGCTTGCGCGACTCGAACGTTATGAGTTGGACGTGTTTGCTGAAGAGGATGCAATTACGGGACACGTGGCCGTTACTACGGAGGAGGCTCCTGCGGCCGCAACGGCCCATGCAGCCGCAGGCGCCGGCTTGATCGTGGACCCTGTAGATGCGTCGTCCTCGCGTGCCGCGGTCTCATCTTCTGATGCATTGGAAGCGGCGGCTCGTCGTGCTGGACGCAGAAAGGCGGTGGCCCAGGCTTCCCTCTTCGATCTTGCGAATCAGAAAGTGATCGAAGAGATCCGCGAAGTAGATCCGGAAAAACTATCGCCCGAAGACGCAAAGAAATTGCTCCGCAAACTCCGCCAGCAAATGATGTGAACCCTCAAACCGGCGGGGGCAAGCCTAAATCACACTGGATTGCGTACACTGGGACCGCGGGCGTCTCGCCCGCACTGAGCGCAGCGAACAACCTGTTAGCTTCAGGCCTCATGCAATGTAATACTCTATCTCGGCCACTTGGATCGCGGGCCAGCCGTCCTCCTTTTGTCGTTATTAGCCTGTGATTAATCGGTTGTTCGCTGCGCTCAGTGCGGGCGAGACGCCCGCGGTCCCAGTGTACGCGGGGCGCGTTCCGGAAGACTTGAGTGTAAAGGGATCGGTTGTTCGCTGCGCTCAGCGCGGGCGAGACGCCCGCGGTCCCAGTGGCTGATCTGTCTTAGTAATTAAGTCGGCGGGCGAACCAATCCCAGAGCGGCGTGGGCTTCGTGCCGATCGGATTATAGGTTGCGACAAAAACCAGTCGTTCGCCCTCCTCCTTCGTGGTGACGCCGCGGTGCAGAACCTCGCCACCCTTGATCACCAACAAGTCGCCCGGACGCGCGATAAGGGGCTTCGGCTTCGCGAATTCCAGGAGTCTCGCAAACGGGAAGAGCAGATAGGGTACCGGAAAAAGGACGCGACTCCATTCCGGCGAAAGCACTTCAGTCGCACCCTCATTAGTGTTCACGAGCGTTAGGAGCGCGCTGTAAAGGCCGCCGTCAAGATGCCATTTAAAACCTTCGTGCCTGGCGCGATAGCACTGGATGCGGAAGGCCCGTTTTGGGTCTGCCATGAGTTCGAGCGGTACGCTGAACGTCTCTTCAGTGATTTTCAGCAGGGGCCCAGAGGCTAATTCGCGGAGTTCGGGAAAGTGCTGGTCGATATTGAAGCCATCGAGGACATTGTAAGCCAGACTCATTCCCGCCTTTGCAGCTACGGGTTTGAACAGATTGCTCCGTGCCTCTATCAAACGCAGCAATCCAATCGTGTGCTCCGGAGAAAAAAACTCGGACAGGAGACGGTAGCCTTCCGGAGGGCGTGAGCGAGCGTGATTCACTTCGGGATCATGTCGTCCCGTCGTGAACTCCACGACGGCGCGGTTGAGCCGCGCGAGAGGACTGTGGTTCATGGCCTGCAGTATAGCGAAACAGGCGACGACGGAAAACAAAATTAGCCGCGCACTCACGCGGTTCAAACGCGGATCAGAAACAAAAATCAAGTTTCAGATACAGGGGGCATTCGCAACCTGCGGCTTCGCCGCCGCACAGTGCGGTAAGGCTCTGCCTTACCGTTCGTCTCTAAAAGCTACTGGAGGCTACGCCTCCAATTCATGAGGCGCAGCCTCAAATAATAGAGGAGAACTTCCGGAAAGGCGGAGCCTTTCCGCACTGTGCTGCGGCAAAGCCGCGATGGTCGCTTGAGTGATAAGGTCGGAGCCTGCTTCCAGGGACTCGGTCATACGCTCGAATGAATGCAAATGACGATGATCAGAACTTGTTTATTCTGATCCGAGCTTGTCCGCAGCAAATCTGCGGTTAATTCTTCTTTGGCTGCGTCGGCGGCGTGTCGGTAACTGTGAACCAATCGCCTTTGCCGTCGTTTGTTCTGAGCATGCGCATCATCTCATCAAAGTTGAAGGGCCGAGCGCCGCGACGTCCAAACACCGAAATCTGGTTTCCACTTTCATCGACAGCCCGATCGCGATCGAGCCCTTTCGAAATCGCCAATGCTTCGCCTTTGGTCTTGAATGTGGCTATCAATAACGGCCTTGGCCGCGGACTGAACCCGGCGTATTCCGGCATGGTTTCCGGCGAAGTCAGTTGCAGAATTCGTAAACCGTTCCGTCCGTCGGCCACGTAGGCAAACAGACTGGCGTTAGTCATCGCGACCTTCACCTGGTGCGCATCGTTTAGTTTGCCATCGGCGTTATAGTCTTGATCGAGTCGCGGTTTTTCCGGCTGCTCCACATCGATGATCGCGATTCCTTCCGGGCCATTCGCGATATAAGCGTAGGTGCGCGCCACGTAGACGTCGTGAGCATGGGCCAGCGGAACCCGAGCTCCAGGCACCAGTCTTGGTGAACTCGGGGTACTCAGATCCAACACCTTCATACCCTCGTCATCCACAATGAAACCATAGCGGAACTGAACGGCGAGGGCGCGCGGGTTACGAAGTTCGGGTGCGCCAATTTGCTCCGTGATTCGAGGAGCCAGTGGATTGTCGATGTCGACGACAACCAGACCGTTTCCCGTCGTTACATACGCATAGTGTCCCGCGATCGTGATGTTGTTCGCGTTGTTAAGCGCGCCGCCGGGATTGAAAGCTCCATTAGGATACTTCGCTGGCTCTAGTACTCGATTCAAATAGTTGTTTAGCGGGTCGCCATCCAGCAAAGTCGCAGCGTTGACCAGGATCAATCCTTCATACTTGTCGACGACATAAAGATAGGCGTAGAGCGGATGGATCGGTTGCTCTTCATTCAGCAACTGTTTGCGCGCGTCACCAGTCAGCCTGCCGGCGCTCTCGGGATCGATCATCGTAGCTTTCGAACCTTCACTTTTGAGTCGCCAGCGTGCGGGATCGACAGCCAAGGTTGTCGGCGCAGCAACGGCCGTCGCATATTTCGTCTTGACCCAAAACTTTTGGCCAAAGCGCGAAACGGGTGCGGTGGTGATCCTCTCAGAAAAACCCTTCTGATCAATCTGCGCGACGTCGTAAACGCGTAGTCCTCCTTCGCCCGCGGCAACGTAGGCATACTCACCGCGCAACTGCACCTGCAACGCACGTGGATTGCCAACGTGTTCATATGCCGTCTTCAGTTCACTTCCGCCTTTCACAAACTTTTCGTAGTTATCAGGATAGGCAATCTTGTGAAGTGAGCTGCCGAAGACTGCCTGAGGTTCACTCTGTTCAGTTGCAACGACGACCTCGAGAGCATCGTCCGCAGCGACATAGACGTAGCGTCCCATGAAGTTCACGAAGTTTGTCCCCTGCAGAAGGAGTTGGGCTAGCCACGCGTTGTTGTCGTTTTTTGCCGAGACGTGACAGTCGGTGCAGTTTTTCGTCTCGGTGGCGCGCACGGTATGAGGAACGTGCGTATTGAAAGCCTGACCGGCAAATCCTTCAGCAGACGTTGTTTGTTGCTGCGAATAGATCCATTCGCGGTTTTGATTCTGCGAGCTCACCAGCACGGCCGAAGAAGAACGAACCGGCGCCACCCGATTACCAGTCACGGTGCCGTCGCGGCCCAGCATGAAAATGTCGTCGCGCAAGACCTGGAAGTTGTATTGAGTGTAGTTGCGTGAATCGCCTCCCTCATTGTGCCGATTGGGCATTTTGCGATTTGCCTGCATGGATAGGTGACACCCAAAACAACTCGTCACCCATGACGAATGGCAGGCGACGCACGTCATCTCGCTGTCGCGGTGCGCTAGATCCCGCTCATCTTTCGGCACATCGCCCCAATTCGCATTGTCTTTGCGAATTGTTTTCGAGTAACGCGACTTCTCGCTGTAATCGGGGTTGCCCGGCGTGATCGTGTCAACTGTTTGCACGACGCGCCACCAGCGCCCCGGCACTACCATCGAATTTTGAATTATGTCGCCCGTTTTGAGGTCGATGTCCTTCCCGTTTTCATCCTTCTTCTTGCGATCCCGCGTAATCTTTTGGAAAAGCGGAATCTTCGCGCCGGTTTCATCGCGGACGCGAAGGCGCGTCAACTCCTGTCCGCGAAGCGGCTGGTTTTGTGACTTGCGTCGCTCGGCTGCCGGTCCGGTTGCGGCTGCCGCAGCGGGGCCGGAAGTGAACAGGTTCGCGCGACTGCGAATCGAGCCGTGACAATCCTCGCAACTTATCTCGATCGCAGCCCGTGGCTCGTTGTAGAGATTGCCGTCGCCATGTGAGTCCTGGCGGAAATGGCAATCAATGCAATGCATTCCTTTCTCGAGATGTATGTCGTTTAGATGGACCGCTTTCTTGAACTTCTCCGGATCACTGGAAGAGACGAGGTTACCCTGCGCATCGAGCAAGTTTCCTTTCCGATCTCGCTTGAAAACTTTACGAAACAGCCAGCCATGACCATGAAAATCGCCAAACTGCGTGTTCTTTAAGCCGGCATTGAATTCGGTCGTCCCGGTTCCGGCCAGAAACTCAAGGTCGGACCACAGCCCACGCACGCTGGCTCCTTCGGGATTGCGGTTCAGCTTTTGTCGCTCCTCTTCCTGAGACGGATTGTGTTGCTGCTTCGGATACAACTTGTCGCCGTCACTCTCGTTGTCCCACCAGGTCATGCCGAGATAGGTGGCTACCATGTTTGTGCCGGGGTGCATGTGACAAACCATGCATTGTGAGGTCGGAATCTGACTGGTGAGTTGATGTTTGATCGGATGGCCCGATTCGTTCTTCGGAATATTCGTATCCGTGGTTTGAGAGTGGCCCAGGTTCCCTGAAGTCGCATAAAAAGCTGAGTGGGAAGGTTCGCGATCATTGGCATAGATCACATGGCAGGCAGAACATCCCGACGAACGATAGTCGCCTGGATGATCGTTGGTTCCCAGGAAGTTCAGGTTCGGATCGTGGAGACGTGTTTTCTGTAGTCCCAGGTAGACCGGATCGGTGCGCTGCGCGCTGCCAAAACCACGTGCGCTAAGTCCCTTATCTGGCTTGCCGGGATCTTCATCCTTATCCGGTAACCCGACTTCCAGACGTCGCTTCCCTCCTCGCTCAAAAACGCGCAGCACGTTGCCAGGTTGCGAGATCTCCCACCGCGGGATGGGGTCAAGAAACTCGAGCAGGCCTTTTGTGCGCCGTTCTTCGAGCGTCGGCTCTGGCGTCTGGATCAAACTCTGCGGCGCGCCGTTTTCACTGTAGCTTTCGCCAAAGCGTGCATCCTTCAAAGGAAAGCCGCCGTTGTTGTAAAGTGCGGCGCCCCAGAGCATCGAGCCGTGGGTCATCATGCTGCGCGCCACGTTTTCCGCTTCGATGGCGTGACAGGCGCTTCCGCCGCAGGTCTTCGCCGCGACGCGCAGATCGCCCGGGTTAATGAAGCGCACAAACTCCCAACTCTCGTTAGCTAGGAGAGTACTGGTGCTCTCTGGATTGGCGCCGGTGTATCTGCCATCTCGATGCCAGCGTGAAGAAAACTTTGCGCGAACGTGTGCCTCGTCTTTGATCTGCTGTATTGCCTTGGGATCGTCGCTAGTCTTGCGCGGTACCGGATTGCCGCCGTGACAGGCAGTGCAAGTGAGGCCAACGGCGTCTTTGCCGTCCCTCAATTTATCCAGCGTTTCGGTCGTGCCGTATTTGTGCATTGGCTCGATCTCAGCGTGGCAGGTAACGCAACCTTCGAGTTTGTTAGGAAGTGTCGTCTGCTCCTGTTTTGTTTTAGTAAGAGAGCGATGGAAGGCGGTCTCTTTCATTCTGGCTGGAATTGGCGGTGCTGATCGGTTTTCGGTAGACACTGCGGCAAAGCCCAGCACTACGCTAGAGAACGCAACAATCAGTGTTAAGGCAAGGCGTCGTCTACTCATTCTTAGTGAGCCTAAAAGGGTTGTCCACCACATAGACACAGAGAACACGGAGGTTGCACAGCCAGAGGGCCGCAGAGATCGTTTCGGCTTGAAACCATTCAACGAGCCCGCGGAGGAATCTATCGGAATCAGTCCGCGGAGCGGTCGACAGCATAAAGCCTGGGGTGGAGCGCAGCGGAACCCCAGGATCAGAATCAACAAAAAGCATTTAGCCCGCGGAGCGGTCGGTAGAGCTAGAAGTGACCAAATCGATGAGTGGAAATGATCCCGCTGT
>DATBRN010000145.1:0-4871 GCA_036560225.1 Pyrinomonadaceae bacterium
CGCGAATAAGATTCGCAATGCCGGCGGCGACATCCGCTTGTCCCAAAAAGTCGTCGGCATTATCGATCGCCCCGACGAGATTGTGCTGCAAACTTCAGGCGGCGACTATCGAACCCGACATCTGATCAATTGCGGCGGTTTGCAGTCGGACTTGATCGCGAAGATGATGAGCAGCGATAACGATCAGGGCTCGGAAGAGCACCGGATCATTCCGTTCCGCGGCGAATACTACAAAATCGCGCCGGAAAGACAGTTCTTGGTGCGCAACTTGATCTATCCAGTTCCCGATCCGAATTTTCCGTTCTTAGGCGTTCACTTCACGCGCATGGCCAAAGGGGGAGTCGAAGCGGGCCCCAACGCCGTTCTCGCGCTGGCCCGCGAAGGCTATCGTCATACCAACGTTAATGTCACGGATCTGTGGCAGACCGTTTCATTCAAAGGTTTTTGGGCGATGGCGGGTAAATACTGGCAAACCGGCTTCGGTGAACTCTATCGTTCACTCAGCAAAGCAGCATTCGTCAGCGCGTTGCAAAAACTTGTGCCGGAAATTCGCCAGAGCGACCTGATTGCCGGCGGCGCCGGCGTGCGCGCTCAAGCGGTTTCCGCAAGCGGAGCATTGGTGGATGATTTTGTCATCAAGCAAAGCCGCAATGCCATTCACGTGCTCAATGCTCCGTCCCCCGGCGCCACGGCGTCGCTCGCCATAGGTCAACAGATTTGCGAGATGGCCGGAAAAAATTTCCAACTGAAACACTGACTGAATCCTACGGAACCTTATTTCCTTCTCGCTCGAGCCAGAAGTTTGCAATATCGATGCAAGGGTAAAACCGCACGCCGTCGTGACGCTGGACATAGTCGATGAAATGATCGAGCAACATACTCATTCCGGGTCTACCGCTAATGTGCACGTGGCAGGCGTAGCAAAATTTCATGGGATGTCTCCGAGACTCCTCGTAACTGGCATCGAAAGCTTCCTTTAATTGCGCGAGACCTCCAGCCAAACCGAGTGGTACGAGATCGTTATCAGTGTAATTCGGCATGACATAGCCCACCGACACGATCTTTTTTCCATTCACGTCTATGACGTACGGAACATCCGAGTCGGAATAATCAGCAGTCCAAACAAACCCTAGCTCCGCACATATCTCCAGCGTGTTCGGCGTCGGTCGCGGCCCCTGCGACATGTACCCGACGATTCGCCCTTTCCCGGCCTGTTCCAGCGCCGTAATGGATTTAACGACCGCGTTTTTTTCCTCCTCCTTTGTCTTGAAGACAGGAGGATGCATCGATTGGTCCCAACCGTGGGTGGCGAGCTCATGCCCCCGCGTTTTGACTTCTCGCACGCTTTCCGGGAATAGCTCGGCCACAAGACCGCTCGTGATCACCGTGGCCTTGACGTTGCGCCGGTCGAGTACGTCCAGGAGGCGCCAGATGCCGAACCTGGCGCCATACTCACGCGCACCCAACGCCAGGTAGTCAAATGTATGATGCGCTCCTTTGGGCATCGGCCTGCGCGGGGCGGGCACGGATTCCCACTCGTGCAACAAGAGAAGCATCACCGCCATCCTGGCACCGCCAGGCCACTCCGCGAACCATTCGGGTCGTCTGGGATGCTGTGGCCGGAAATTCCACTGGTACGCTTCCACGAAATCGGGGAAAGTCATGATGTCACACTCCTTTCACATCCATTCGTCACCGGTTGCTGTCGCTTCGGGAGCCCTTGGTCCGTTAGAATAAGATTACCTCCCGGTTGATTGCAACGAGACGCGTTGCATAACGCCAGCCTCTGGTTGACGATCTCTGCATTGTTGAACGCGATCCCAATCTGATCCGTCGTTTGAACTCAGGTTGCAAGATGAAGAATCCTGTGAGATTCGACTGACGCGGCGGTCAGTTCAATCTCAGGATAAATTCACCACGGGATGGTCTGCTCGTGTCGGATTGTGTCTTCTTTTTTACAATCCGCATAGCCGTAATAGGCGCTGCTCCGCGGGTTTAGTCCAACCTCGTTTTATCCCCCGTCGATCCTTTGGCGAACTTTCCGCGACTTGATTGCTTTCAGGCTTTAGGGATAAGACGCTATACGTTATACCTCAAGGAGGAAGTGATGGAACACCCACTAGCTAAGTCTGATATCGATTTTGATCGTTCTCACTACAGGCCTTTGGTGGCCGGGTTCGTGGTTGTGTGCATGCTTAGCGTACTGGCCTGTGCTCAGATCCAGAAAGACGAGGCCCCGGCACCTGTAGCGTCGCAACAACCACCTCCGCCATGGGCGTACCCAATTCAGCCCCCCGTCAAACCGCCGCCAGATGATGGCGTCCCCAGGCGCGTCCCGGGAAGCACCGCGGCTTTGACGCTCACTGAGATTCGCGACCTCTATGTTGCGCCTGATTGGCATCCCGGCGATCACCCGCCGATGCCTGGAGTCGTCGGACGCGGCAGAAAACCGGACATGTTTGCGTGCGGTTACTGCCATTATCCGAACGGGCAGGGCCGTCCCGAGAACTCCAGCCTCGCCGGTCTCAGCGCCGGCTATATCGCGCAGCAAGTGGCCGATTATAAGAACGGTCTGCGAAAGAGCTCGGAACCCACCATGGCGCCGCCGGCATTAATGGTCGCCAACGCAAAGAGCGCCACCGAGGATGACGTAAAAATTTCCGCCGAGTACTTTGCCAGCCTCAAGTACAAGCCCTGGATCAGAGTCGTCGAAACGGAGACCGTGCCGAAGACCCACGTGGCGGGCTTCATGCTTGTTCCGCTAGAGGGAGCAGGGATGGAACCAATCGGTCAGCGCATTATCGAGGTGGCGGAAGACGTGGCACGGACCACCCTTCGCGATCCAAGGTCTGGATTTATCGCATACGTGCCGGTCGGCAGCACAAAGAGAGGCGAGGCGCTGGTCACCACCGGCGGTCGGGGCAAGACGACCATGTGTGCGACCTGCCATGGTCAGGACCTGAAAGGCCTCGGGGACATACCGCCGCTGGCGGGTCGCTCACCGAACTATACCGTGCGCCAGTTGTACGACTTCCAGAGCGGCGCCCGCGCAGGGCTGTTAAGCGCGCAGATGAAGGAGAGCGTCGCTAAACTGACCATTGACGATATGGTATCGATTGCCGCGTATACGGCTTCGCGCACTCCGTGAGCCGACATCATTTCGAGCCTCTCTGCCACGTTCCGAACCATTTGCTCAAGCCAGACCTAAGCATGGAACGGACGGGCCACAAGCGCCGTGCTTCATCAACCTTCGTCGCTGGCACCCCGGTTCACCAAGACGTTAACTGTTAACCCTAAGATTGAACTGAATTCTCCTTCAAAGCAGTCCTCTATCGGATCGAACCGTCGCGTCGTACAGTTCAAACCAGAGGAAATACGCTCGGGGACAATAGTGAGATAGGCTGCCGACCTCGGCGGGTTTTGACCATCAGAATTTTCTTGACGAGTTGGGGTAAGTGAATGATATTCGGAGCAATTCACAATTTCATATGCGAGCCGCGTTCGGAGATAGGCCGACCGGCGTTTGTCGCCTTCTACGGCGGCTCACTTAATATTCGTTCGGCGGCGGCGACCAACGCGATGCACGTCGCTGCGTGGAAAGGAAGGATGGAGAGTCACTGGCAAGGGCCAACACTTAGACGAAATACAGACGTAAAACGAACGAAAGGGAGGAGCGCATCATGCAAGTAGTCATCAGGGAATATTCAGGAAAGGGAGCCAAAGAGTTGTTCGACGTGCTGGAGAAGAATAAGGCCGATGTCGAAAGCCTGCTTCGAACAGTCAAGGGCCTGGTGAGCTATACACTGGCCCGTAGTGGTGATGGCGGGTTCTCGGTGACTGTGTGCCAGGATCAAGCCGGAATAGACGAGAGCATTCAGAAGGCGAGAGACTGGGTGGCAAAGAATGCCGCGCACGCGGGTGCCAGTGCTCCGCGGGTGTCGAGCGCCATTGTCATCACGCACCTTCAATAGTGTCTGGCTAGGCTCCGAACAGGAACGATTCCGCCCAACGTGCTGGCGCGGGCGGATAAGGTGATCAAATAACCACACGGCAATCGCAGGATTGAACTGAATTCTCCATCAATCCATTGCTAAGGCTGCTTTTCACGTCTCAGCTATGATGGCCGCTGTGTGCGGTGGACTCGTTCGCTACAGGAGCCGCAACTAGCGTTTAACTGGCTGGATGGATGAAACAGGCTGAATGCAAGCCGCCGAGTCGTTCTCTGGTGAATTGACGAGCGTTGAAACTTCGTGAGCTTCCATCAGGTCTGATGGGACAGCGCATGATCGTACGTCCGTAAAGACAGTGCATGCGAATATACATCCGCGGGCGTGATCAGACCGGTTGAAGGCTTGAACGGTAGCTTGAATGGTAGATTGGCGCTACACGTAGCGCGCCAAAGACATAGCTTTTGTGATAGCCGGCATGGCGTCAGGACAAATCTTATTGGCCATATCGAGAAGCAAGTAGGCATCCCGCATTTCAGCAAAAATTTCCACGACGCGTTCATACTGCCTGTTCCCGTCTTTAACACGACGGATGACGAGCCCGTTTTTCACAATCTCGTACTCACGAGAGCCCGGGTCACAGAGCGCCAAGAAGCGGTTGTAATGATCAATTGCGAATTCAATAACCATTGGACCTAGCCTCCCGATGTTGACCGCAAGCGTAAGGTCCGCTTTAGCTATCGAAATCATGCAAAGGAGTCAACAGAAGTGGAAAGTGTCCGAAAAACTGACAATTACGATGTCGTTACTTAGAACCACTCGGAAACAATGTTACGATATTTGGGTCAGCAGGAGACAACCGGAATCAGGAGGTGGACGATGAACCTGATTAAAACATTCGTCGCGTGCCTTTTAGCTATTGGC
>DATBRN010000146.1:0-10290 GCA_036560225.1 Pyrinomonadaceae bacterium
TCCAGCTGGGACGTCAGGCATTGCTTTTTCTTCTTGACAACTGTCAGCCATATCAGCCTGGGGTGGAGCGCAGCGGAACCCCAGGATCAGAATCAACAAAAAGCATTTAGCCCGCGGAGCGGTCGGTAGAGCTAGAAGTGATCAAATCGATGAGTGGAAATGATCCTGCTGTCGGCCGCTTCACGGACTCGCTCCTTTTTTTCCGACTGGGTTCCTGGGGTTCCGCTGTGCTCCACCCCAGGCTTTATGCTACCACCCGCTCCGCAGGTTCGTTGACGGCTTTCACCGAGATTGCGCGTACTCAAGGTGTACTTAAGGATCTTGCTAAAAAAACAAGAACTTGTCGGTTTGTTATCTGCGGATTCAAAAGGCAAACGAACTCTGAACTCTTGAATGCCAGGCCGCAATTCAGTTCAGATGTTATGCTGAATTAATGTTAATCGATATCTCGCCCCTCCGAATCTCCCGCGACTATCGTCTGCTCTTTTTTGGCCAACTCATTTCCACCTTCGGCACTGCGATAAGCCTCGTAGTAATGCCGGTGCAGGTTTATCAGTTGACCGGATCCACACTCCTCGTTGGCTTACTCAGCGCATCGGAATTTGCACTGATCATGCTGATGGCCTTTGTCGGTGGCGCCTATGCCGACTTTATCGACAAACGAAGAATGTTGCGGCTAACGGAGGTTGGCCAAATCCTCGTGACAGCCGTACTCGTCTTCAACGCGAGTCTCCCGCGTCCGCAGGTGTGGCTGTTATTTGTTTGCGCTGCAGCTCACGCCGGACTCGTCGCTTTGCAACGCCCTTCGTTTGAATCACTTCTACAAAAGATAGTGCCATTGGAGTTAATGCCATCGGTGAGCGCTTTGAATTCACTGCGTTTCAACACAACGACAATCCTTGGCCCATCGGCAGCCGGAATTATTGTGGCGAGATACGGAGCGAGCGTCGCTTACACGATCGACCTGGTCACGTTTCTTGCTTCGCTCACGGCCGTGTTTCTAATTCGCGCAGTACCCGCGCCCACCCAAATCGAGGAACGCCCGACATTGAAGTCCGTTATCGAAGGCTTACATTACGCCTGGCGACGCAAAGAGATTCTGGGAACCTATCTTATAGACATGAACGCCATGTTCTTTGGAATGCCAACCGCTATCTTTCCTGCCATGGCAGCTAATTTCGGGGCCGGAACCGTCGGTTTTTTCTACGCGGCGCCGTCCGTAGGCGCGCTCGTTGCCACTGTAACGTCCGGCTGGACAAGAAAAGTGAGCCGTCACGGTTTGTTTGTCGCGATCGCAGCTGCGCTTTGGGGCGTGGCGATTATCTTTTTCGGCTTAGCGCAAAATCTATATTTGGCTTTATTCTGTCTCGCGCTGGCTGGCGGTTTTGACATGATCAGCGGGGTGTTCCGGATGACAATCTGGGGTCAGACCATTCCGCATTACCTGCGCGGGAGGCTGGCAGGACTTGAGATGATCAGCTATACCTCGGGACCGAAACTCGGTGACGCGGAAGCCGGCATCGTTGCCACTCTTTTCAGTGTGCGGACTTCGATTGTGTCGGGGGGAATTTTGTGTGTCGTAGGCACGGCAGTGATCTCAGCATTGATTCCGCAATTCATGAGGTACCGCGCAAGCGAGGGTATCAAGCAGAAGGACCTCGAAGAAGCGATGCGCGAAACGGAAAGTAGGAATCTGCTTGTCGATTGACGTGAGTTCATTGCAGCGTTGAACTTATCAAAACCGGAGGTGACAGCTATAAAGGAGTAATCCTCATGGAGCTTCCCCTGACACCATTGGAGTTTGCGCGCCGGACACGCAAACTCTATCCAGAACGCGAAGCCGTCGTTGATGGCGAGTTACGGCTGGATTACGAACAGTTCTTTACTCGGTGTGATCGCTGGTCGGTGGCTTTGCAAGCACTCGGGGTGAAACAGGGCGATCGGGTTGCATATATTGCTCCTAATACTCATGCGCAACTCGAGTCGTTTTACGCTGTCCCTCAAATCGGCGCGATTTTGGTACCGTTGAACTACCGCCTGACAGCCGACGACTTCGTTTACCTCATTAACCACAGCGGCTCCAGGATTGTCTGCGCACATTCTGACTACCTGGATGCGATCGACAGCGTTCGCAATCAGTTGCCGGCTGTCGACGCTTTTGTGGCGCTCGAAGGCGCCGAGACAACTAATCAGGAAGGTCAGCAGGAAGTCAGAGAAGGTTGGCTCAGTTACGAGAAACTGCTGGCGAATGCATCGGTGGACTTCAAGCGTCCTGACATTCGGGAAACAGATCTACTGACGATCAATTACACGAGCGGCACTACCTCGAAACCTAAGGGTGTAATGATCACGCATCGCAACGCGTACATTAATGTGGTCGGCACGCTCATACATCACGCCATGTCGCTTGCGGATCGATACCTTTGGACGCTGCCAATGTTTCATGCCAACGGCTGGACGTTTGTGTGGACCGTGACCGCTGCTGGAGCGACGCATATTTGTCTTCGTAAGGTCGAGCCGGTCGGTATTTTCGAAAGGATCAGAGCTGAATCGGTCAGCATGCTTTGCGCGGCTCCGACCGTTTTAATCAGTATTGCCAACGGGCCCGAAGAGCTAACTCGCGAAGCGCGTCGCGGAGTTCGCATTTTGACTGCAGGAGCTCCGCCAGCCGCAGCAACCATCGAACGCATCGAGGGCGAACTGGGATGGACAATCACCCAGGCCTACGGACTGACCGAGACATCACCCTTTATTACAATCTGTGAGCCCAGACCTGAGCACGAAGGTCTTGGGTGCACTGAAAGATCAGCGATCAAGGCCTGCCAGGGTGTAGAGTTGTTGACCTCGGGCGAATTGCGAATCGTGGATGAAGACGGGCGCGACGTTCCCAGGGATGGTGAGACGCAAGGTGAAATCGTAGTCCGCGGCAACGCAGTGATGAAAGGCTATTACGAAGACGACGAGGCCACAGCTGAAGCCATGCGCGGCGGCTGGTTCCATACGGGTGATGCGGCAGTAGTTCATCCAAGTGGTTATGCGGAGATCAAGGATCGCTTGAAAGACGTAATCATCAGCGGCGGTGAAAACATTTCATCTGTGGAAGTCGAAGGCGTGTTGCTGCGCCACCCGGCGGTGCAGGAAGTTGCTATCGTCGGGCTCCCTCACGAGCGATGGGGCGAAGCGCCGCAGGCGTTTGTAGTTTTGAAAGCAGGAGCGATGGCAACGGAAGCAGAGTTGCGAGAGTTTGCGCGCGCGCACCTGGCACATTTCAAAGCGCCACAAGGTGTGACGTTCCTTCCCGAGCTACCCAAGACCGCTACCGGCAAAGTGCAGAAGTATGTGCTCCGTGGCAGACCGGCGATCTCGAAGCAGTGAAACTAGTGATCGAACAACCAGTATGTTGAATCGCTTGGACAAAGGTATGTGCACTGCTCCCCTCCCTGCAGGCGGGATCGGTTGGGGGTGGGGTTTGCCGCTTAGCCACCTCTCCCCCCGCCCCCTCTCCGCCTGCGGAGAGAGGAGAAAGGAGACAACTTGCGTTTGAAACGAATGGCAAAACCATCAAAGCTCGACGAGGGCGAGAAACACTTAGAACGCGTGAGGCGGATTTGCATGGAGCTTCCCGAAACGACGGAAAAACTTTCACACGGTGAACCAACCTTCTTCGTTCGCAAGAAAGTGTTTGCTATGTGTTCGAACAATCATCACAACGATGGGCACATCGCGGTTACGCTACCCGCGGCAATCGGAGTACAGGCGGCTTTGGTCAAAGCCGATCCCAAGAAGTTTTACAAACCACCGTACGTTGGTGTGCGTGGCTGGGTTGGCGTTGAGCTTGATAAGGTCGACGATGGAGAGTTGGCGCTCCACGTGCGCGAAGCCTGGCGGTTGATCGCACCCGAGAAACTGCACCACCTGTTGAAGGATTGAATAGAAACACCACCCTCAGGAAACAATCAACTGATGAAAAAGTTTTTGAAGGTCTTGCTAGCACTGGTTTTGATTGCCACGATTGCTTTGACCGTTTTTTGGTTTGCGCGGCCTGCTGATGTTTCTTTTGACGAAGTTCGCTCCAATCTTCCCCACGCGGAGAACAGTCACTTCGCCGACATTGACGGCGTGCGTATTCACTATCAGGAAAAAGGAACGGGCACGCCGCTCGTCTTGCTTCACGGGTTCACCTCTTCGACGTATTCGTGGAAAGACGTTTTCGAGCCGTTGTCGCAAAACTTCCGTGTAATTGCCGTTGACCTTAAAGGCTTCGGCTTTTCCGGAAAACCTGATGGCGATTATTCAAGGCGCACTCAGGCAGCGCTTGTTGTGCGCTTACTCGATTATTTGAAGATAGAAAAGGCGTGGCTGTGCGGCAATTCTATGGGTGGAGAAATTGCGCTCAACGCTGCTCTCGCAAATCCGCAGCGCGTCAAGGGATTGATTCTTATCGATAGCGGCGGCGTGACTGTTAACGGCGGCGGCTCACTCGCCCCCAGGTATCTTCTTCTTCCGGTAGTGGGTCGCGTTTTGACGGCGCTGGCCTTAACGTCAGACAAACTCGTGCGCGAGGGTTTGGAGAAGAGTTTTTACGATCACACGAAGGTCACCGACGAACGCGTTGCGAATTATTATCGGCCGCTACAAACACGTGGTGGGCAACTGGCTGCGGTACGCGCGCGTACGCAAGCGGACCAGTTTCCGGTTGAACAGGACCTGAGCAAAATCAACGTCCCGACATTGATTATCTGGGGCGCCCAGGACCAGCTTATTCCGTTGGGGGCAGGGCGCAAAATGAATTCGCTTATTAAAGATTCGAAGCTGGTGATCCTTGATAATTGCGGTCACCTTCCTCAGGAAGAAATGCCAGCCCAAGTAGTGGAGAATGTAACCAAGTTCCTCTCGAGCCAGACTCAAATAAAGCACTAGACCAGTTGGTTATGGAAGGACCCGCGCTACGAACAGTGCGGGGGCAAGCCCACCTTCCCAACCTGAGAGGTTAAAGATCGATCCTGGTTAATCGAACCTTGAAAGCCTCTCAACCTCGGAACAAGACTCGACCCTGATTACCTCTCAGGTCGGGAAGGTGGGCTTGCCCCCGCTGGTTGACTACTACGCTCAACGAGACATGCTCAGTGCGACACTACCTGGTTTTTAGGTACTCAATAATTGCCCAGCGCTCTTCATCGGTGAGCAGCGGACCGATAACGCCCTTTCCGAGTGGGCCATCACGAAACTCATGACCGGCGTTTGAGTTTCCGGTGATATTGGTACGCAGCAGGAAGGCATCGGGCGTCTTGGAAGTGTCGAACCCGAGGACCTTCGGGTCATATTGCAAATTCCCCACATAAAACGTTTTGTCTCTCTGGTCCGCCGGCAGCAACAGTTGATACATATTGGGCACGGAGTTGTTGTGAAGGTAAGGCGGCGTGGCCCAGATGCCATCCATGTTTCGCGCCCGGTAAGCAAGCGGCGCCCGGATAATGTTCCGTCGAAAGCCGCTCATTTCGTCTTGCATCTCAGGTGAAATGTGTAGTTCTTCAAACTTGCGCTTCGCGACCTCCGTGGTCACCGCCTGAAGCGTACCGGTGCCGGTTAGCCTTTCTGGCAAATTGTACGGCGGCTGACTAAGTTGAGCTGTATACACCAGACGTTTGTTGAAATTCACAGCCGCGGTCGGGTCCGTGCCAATCTGGCCCAGCGGGTACATATTGATTCGCACAAAGGTTTTACCAAATTCGTTCGGCGGCGCCATTTTGCTTTCGTGGCATGACGCGCAATGCTGCTGGTAGAGCGCCGCACCTTTCGTAGCCTTGTCCTTATCGATGGCGCCCAGGAGATCCTCCGGCCAACGCGGCGGCTCCAATTTCATTAATGTCTGTTCCAGCAGAAACAAGTTCTGTATGTTAACGCTGCTCTTGAAAAGATCTTCCGTCTTGCCCTTCAAGATGATCGGAGTATCGACGCCGAGAGCTTCCGCAATGTTTCTCGCCAGCGGCTGGCCTATTGAACCGTTCCACTGCGTCCAGTCGAAAAATGGGGTACCCCATAGGTGCGGATAAGAGACGGGTGCATTTGCAACCATGAGATTGCGCTTATCTCCTAGTCCCGTCCCCACCATTAAATTGACGCCTCGGCCCAGCGCATCGAGTCGGCCGAAGCCCTCTTCAGTGGGATAAAGCCGTGATACCTTCGCTTGCATTTCTGCAAATAATGGCGGGGCGAAAATTGCCTTTCTTATGTCGCCATGAAGCTTCAGCCGCTCACTAAAGGTCGAGTCTTCTCCGAGAACCTTCTTTGCGAAGCGCTGGAACTTGAATGGTCTCGCGTAGGTGTCAGCCAATGCGATATACGCATTTTCAATGAAGGGCGCCACGCTATGCATTGATGGACCACCATCAATTCGCATCACCGAACCGTTGAAACTTATTTGACCGGTATGGCAGGCCGCGCAAGTGAGGCTCACAAACTCGCCATCGTCCGAAACCTCTTTGGCCATCCCAACCGGCAGCTGGTCAGGGTTGTTGAGCGTGTTGGGATCGGCAATCAGGCGAAAGCGCTTGATACGTTCCTCAGTCAAAAAGGGTTCCTGGCCCAGTTTGCCGGGCGCCTCAAGCGCAAGCAGCCACTTGTAAGGGAAGAACCGCGTGCCCTGAGACGTATGGTAAAATGTCTGACGATCCTCGGTGGTCCATCCCTGGACTTTGGTTTCCTGTACCGGCGGCGCGGCGCTGACGCTGATACGCATATCAGGAGAATCCGCAAGTATGTAGACAGCAATTACGAATAATGCAATTGCGATGATCTTGAGCTTGACCATTTTCCTTCTCCTTTTGGACGCTGTAACTCCGGTCGGATTGCCGGCTGTTGGTGCTGGCTTGGGTTTTAGTTAGACAAATCTACGTCGACTTATGAGCGAATGACTTACACTTGAAGGATCAGTGAAAGGACAACCTCTCAGCGTGTTGACGGTTTATGAAGGCTGGCGATTGTAAGCTATCTATCAACCGTAAGGCGTTTAGTACTGGTAAGGCCAATCGTCAGCCGGTAAGCAGTCTCGGTCGCAGGCACGATATTACTGCCTCCGATGAATGTCAAACGGAATGACACCTCGGCGAATTTGAATGAGAGATCGGCGCGCCGTCGCTTCGATACCGGAGTGCAGTAGGAAGCACAATCGATGGGACATTGGTTCTACTACTCGCACGACACTCGTATTGGTGGTTGGCGCTCCGCATCAGTACCGGAAGCGGTAGCGACCGGCTGAAGACTCACCCATCGACAAGGGTTCAGAGCCGTAGTTTTGATAATCACAAGTATTGATTACATCAGATGCCTTCCGCCACCAACAATCCGGTACTGATGTTCACTCCTGGTTATCGCTTTCGTTACGATGAAGGGTGGCAACGACAGTAGGTGAGTGGTTGTTTCACATTGAGTCTTTGGCCGGTCGCAACCACCACCCCACGCGGGATGACCGCGCGGGGACCCCGGTCCGCTTCCGGTACTGATGTAGAGTGGCAACGACAATCCGTGAGCTGTGATTCGACGTCGAGACTTCGGTCGGTCATGAGAAAGAACATGCAAAATCCTTCCGTTAGGAAACGCGATCCTTTTCCGTTTGTCCTTGAAGAACTAATTTCGATTCGTCCCACCATCAAACGCATGTTTGGTTTCACGAGCGTCTATCTCGAGGACAAGCTCCTCTGTTCGCTTCGCGACAGCACCAAGCAGCCTGGATCCAACGGCATGTGGTTGTATACGACGACGGAACACGTCGATAGTCTTGGAAGGGAGTTTCCGCAGTTGCCAAAACGGCAGCTCTGGCGCTCAGGCAAAAACGCTTGGGTAGTCCTCGCCTCAAGGTTGGAAAACTTTGAGGAGTACGCTTTCAAAGCTTGCGAACTGATTCTAAACGGGGACCGGCGGATTGGCCGAATATCTCGCGTGAAGTCTAATAACGCGCCTTAAGCGGTTCTACCTTGGAAACGCAGCCAACACGTCGTGACAAGCAAAAAGAGGCGGCCACAGAGTGCCGCCCCTAAAATCAACAATCAAAGACTCGTCTCAATTAATCAAGGATTTGTCTTCTTTGCTTCGGCGTCTTCTTTCTTCCTGATGTAAATTTCGCCGCGCGGTACCAGACCTGCCTTGTTTGCGAGCGTGTAGACCGCAGATTCAACTAACTCTTTGTTGTCCAGACGAAAGCTTGTGATGCCCGCAACGCGCGTATCCGGATCGCTATACTGAAGGGTCAGATAACGAACCTTTGTCTTGATGAAGTGGGCCGGCAATGAGTAGATCAGCGGCACACTGCTCATGATTGTCGCTGCTTTCGGCTGTCGCTTCTGTGTGTCAGCAAAGGCCGAAGTTACGGCATTGTACGGAATAAAGAAGACTTCCTTCTGATCCTTTCGGAAAAGCAGACGCTGATTGGTGTCGTCGAAACTGAGGGTGCCTTCCATGGTTCTGTTGTAGCCAAAGATGCCGCCCTCATACTTCGCCTTCATCGTCTGCGGAGCTGGGGGTGGAGCAGCCTTCGAAGCATCCTTTGGTGTCGTATCGATTGCACGAGGTCTCTGAGCGCAGACCGCGGCAGCCGTGATCAGCGTCAATAAGAGTATTCCAGTGAACTTCATTCCGTTACCTCCACTAAACTTCACGTCCCGCGACAATAGTTTGGACTTTAACGCTTAAGGTTGCCATTTTTACCGGCGACCAGCTAGTAACTCTGACTTGTCGACCTTCAGATCACTTCGCGAATGGTTTTACACGCTCTGCTGCTTCCTTAAAATCCGCGTCGCCTGGCGCCAGACTCAATCCTTTTTCATAGGCAGCCAAAGCTTTTGCGTATTGCTTTGTTATCTCGTAAGCGTAACCAAGCTCCCGGTAGACGTTGATATCTTCCGGCGATTTTTGTGCAGCAGTTTGCAGAGCTGCGATTGCTTTGGGGAAGTTCTTTGCGCGCGACTGGGCGATTCCTAAAAGGTAAAACGTCACCGCTTTGGCATCGGGCTGCAACGTGGCCCGCTCGAGCGCGGCCGCGGCGCGCGCGTATTGTTCCGAGCCAATCAGGGCTTGTCCGAAAAGCGTCACCGCATCAGCGTCAGTTCGAACCTTGATTAAGCCTTCACCAGCGCGCACCGCGCTTAAATAGTCAGCAGACGCTTTGGTCTTATCATCGACATTCATTGCCGCACGCCGAAGGTAGGCTGAGGTCAGCAAGGTCCAGGCAGCGGCGAAGCGAGGATCGTTGACTGTCGCGCGGTTAAGTGAAGCGATGGCGCCATCAAGATCGTTTTTTCCCAGTGCTATCTGACCCAGATAGAAAAGCGATAAAGAGTCTTTTGGGTTGGCCTTAACGACGGCGTTGAAGGTTCGCTCCGCGTCTAATGGTTTGCCGGTTTTGTATTCGGCTAACCCACGATAGTAAAGCAGTGATGGATCAGGAGTGGCCCCAGCCCGTCTGGTAGCGGCAACTAGTAACGGCAAGGCCCGATCGAATTTCTCCGCAAGTACATAGGCCTGCGCCAATGCATCGGCGGTATTGGGATCTTCGCGCTTCGAAGCACGTTGGAGGTCGAGGGCCTTCTGCAAATCCTCTATGGCCACTGGATATTGCTTGAGACTCAATTCCGCAAAGCCCGCTATCTTCCAAGCCTCGGAATCATTGGGAAACTGCGCAGCGATGCCCTTAGCTTCTTTGGCCGCATCAGCGAATTGTTTTTGCTGCAGCAATTGATAAGCGTGAGAAGTGTCGCCTGCGCCCACCGTGTTTACGACGGGCTTCATGGGCTGGACATCGATCAGCGGCCGGTTTGAATTATTTCGTGCGGTGGGACTAGGTTTTGGCTCTGGACGCAACAAGGGATCTTCCGCAGGCTTCGCAGCGGGTTTGACACGACGTGGCCGGCTGGATTGCGCCACAACAATTCCGCACAAGACAATTAGCGACAGGCCGAGCAAGAGAATGCGGTAAAGGGAACTTTTAGTCATAGTTAATTCTTTCGGGGAGAGGCTAATTTCGAGGCCAAGAGAAGCTTTTTCGAAAGACATGTTTCCGATGCCCCCAGCGGCTCTTAAGTTTGCCGAGTTCGCCTTCGGAGTAGGAAAAGACTACTAACTAACGGCCAAAAAGAAAAGCGACCGGCCTGGAAGGGCCGGTCGCCTGGTAGTTTGTAGTGCGATGACCTGGCACCGAATGTTAATCGGGCGCTTGACGCCGTCGTCGAAGGCCACCGTACCTCTTGATCCGGTAAGGACAAGCCCAATCAGAACCGGAAGCGGACCGGGGTCCCC